>JAICLP010000190.1 GCA_025925475.1 Burkholderiales bacterium
GCGTCACCCTGCTCTTCGAGCAGCACCGCGCGCGCGACGACGACCGACAGCGGATTGTTGAGCTCGTGCGCGACCCCTGCGAGAAGCGACCCGAGCGCGGCGAGCTTTTCCCGCTGGTAAAGCGATTCGCGCTGGCGCGCGAGCTCCTCGGCGGCGCGCTTCTTCTCGGTGATGTCGCGCGCGATCGTCAGCACGTGCGGCCGGCCCTGGTACTGCATCGGGATTCCGTGCACCTCGAGCATCAGCGGCGAGGTGTCCTTGCGCCGCTCGGCGACTTCCGCATCCACCGACTCGGCGCTCCCGAGCACGCGAAGGAACTGCGGCAGGTAGGTGGGTTGCGCGAAGCTGCCGTCCGCCATCGCGGCGAACTCCTCGTCGCCGTAGCCGTACATCCGCCACAGCGCCGGATTGATGTCGACGAGCTCGCCGGCGGCATTCCACAGCGCGAGTCCGTCGATCGACGCGTTGAACATCGCGTGGTACTGCTCCTCGCTTGCGCGAAGCGCCGCCTCGGCGCGCTTGCGGTCGGTGATGTCGCGCGCGAGTGCGAGGATCCGCTCGTGACCGCCGATCGTCACTCGGCGCGCGAACACGTCGTACCAGCGCAGGCTTCCGTCCTTCCCCTTGCCGCGCCATTCGACGCGAAGCTCCTCGCCGTCGCGGGCACGCGCGATCAGCGCCATCGCGTCCTGGTGCGTATAGGGCGGCTCGCCGCTGCCGAGCGCGCCGACTTCGAGCGTCCTGAATTCGTCGCGCGCATAACCGAAGGTCGCGCACGCCTTCGGATTCACGTCGACGATGCCACCGCCGTCGATGTCGTGCACGAGGATCGCGTCCTCGGCGGCGTCGAAAATGGCCCGGTAGCTCGCCTCCGAGATCTCGAGCTCGCGCTGCACGCGCGCGCGCTCGGCGATGTCGTCGCGCAGCCGCGTTTGCGTGCGCGCGACCTTGCGCGCCATCGCGTCGAACGCGCGGGAGAGCCGCCCGAGCTCGTCCTCGCCGGCAAGGTCGCTTCGCGCGTCAAGATTGCCGGCGGCGAGCTCCTCGGCCGCGGCAACGAGACGCGCGGTGCGCCGCGTGAGCAGGAAATGGAACACGAGCCACAGCGCGAGCGCGAGCGCCGTCACCCATCCGGCCCAATAGAGCGACTGCTGCAGCACCTGCGCACGCGCCTCGTCCTTGTACCGCTTGAGGTCGTACGCGAGGAACAGGCTGCCGGTGCGCGACGGCCGCAGCTCGTCGCGCTCGGCGCCCATCAGGATGCCTGCATGTCCGAGCAGCATGTCGCCGTTCGCGTCGATCGCGATCCCGGCGCGCCGTTCGCGGATCGCGCGGGCGGCCCGATCGACGTCGAACTGCGGCGACACGTCCTCGATCTGCCGCCCGAGCCATGCGAGCCGCGTGGCGGCGATGACGGCGTTGCGATCGTCGGTGAGCGCCGCGATCACGACGTCGTGATTGTGCGCGAGCACCGAGATCTCGTGCTGCGCCGACTCGACGTCGCCCTTCAGCAGCAGATACTCGAGCGTGCTCTGCAACCGCGACATCTCCTCCGCGAGGCGCTTGCGGCTGTCGTCCTCGGCCTCGCGTTCGGCCTGCGGCACGTGGTAGACGAGGTTGACCGCGCTGAGCGCGGCGGCGAACGCGAGCAGGATCACGGGAACCGTGACCTTGAGCGACGCCGGGACCGGAAGTTTCACTTGGGAAGCGCCGCGTCGCCCCAAACCGCTGAAGTGCCCCCTCCGGGAACACCGAGCGGTGAGGGATGTTCATCCAACCTCATTTCGGCATGTCGAGCAGCGGCTGCGGCGCCAGCACGCTCTGGATGTCGACGCTCGAGCGCATCAGCTTCGCGTCGACCATCAGTGTCATCAGCCGCTGGCCGGTGGTGGCGAGCTCGGGATTGGGGCCGCCGAGCATGCGCAGGTTCTCCTCGCGCGTCGGCACGTGCAATCCCTTCAGCGTCTGCAGGAACTGCTCGCCGGTCGTCTGCTGGCGGATGCCCATCCGCTGCGCGGCGTCGGCCGGCTCGCGTTGCATGTAATCGAGCGCGGCGAACCAGCCGGACAAGAGCGCCTGGATCGGCTTCGGATGGCGCTCGACGACCGACGCCCGCACGGCGAGGAGATCGACGATCTCGCCGGGGATCTGCGTACTGTCGAAGAGCGTCTTCGCGCCCGCCGCGAGCAATTGGCCGCGATAAGGATCGAACGTGACGGCGCCGTCGACCTGCCCCTTCTCGAACGCGCCCGGCTGCTCGTTCGACTCGAGGTGCACGACGTTGACGTCGCTCGCCTGCATGCCGGAAAGCGCGAGCGCGCGGGCGAGCACGAAGGCGCCGACCGCGTTGCTCTCGACGGCCACCGACTTGCCCTTGAGATCGTGCATGCCGTGCATGCCGGCGCGGCCGACGACGACGTCGGCGCCATTGGACACGTCGACGATCAGGATGATCCGCGGCTGCAGCCCGTCGGCGGCGAGCGCCAAAAGCTCGTCGAGGCTGATCACCATGCCGTCGATCGCCTCGTTGCGAAACGCGCGCAGCACTTCGGAGGCCGATGGGTATTCGACGAGCTGCACGCTGTTCGCATCGAGACGGCCGAGATCGCGCGCCAGGTAGAGCGGCTCGCTGCCGATCCAGACGTTCGTGCCGATCCGCAGGACGGGCTCGGGTCCCCGCACGCAACCGGCGAGGGCAAACAGCAGCCACGCGGCGCAGACGAGCACGCCGATCCAGTATACGGTCGTCGGGTATCTTTTCATCGTTCGGCTCATCGCCCGTCGGGGACGAAGACATAGCCCTCGTTGCGGATCGTGCGAATGAAGCGCGGATGCTCCGGATCGGGCTCGACCTTCTTGCGCAGGCGCATGATGCGCAGGTCGACGCTGCGATCGAACGGGTCCCAGTCGCGCTGGTTCAGGTTCAGGATGCGCTCGCGCGACAGCGGACGGTTCGGATGCTCGGCGAACGCCTTCAGCAGGTCGTATTCGAGCGGCGACATCGCGATTTCGTCGCCCTGCTCGTCGGTGAGCCGGTGCGCAGGAACGTCGAGAATGCAGCGGCCGATGCGCACGCGCGCCGCCCCGATGTCGGCGCGATTCACGTACGACGTGCGCCGAAGCACGCTCTTGACGCGAGCGGCGAGCTCGCGCGGATCGAAAGGCTTCGGCACGTAGTCGTCGGCACCCATCTCGAGACCCACGATGCGATCGATCACGGTCGACGCCGACGTCAGCATGATGATCGCGATCTTCGCGTAGCGCTCGCGCAGATGGCGCGCGAGCGAAAGGCCGTCCTCGCCGGGCATGTGGATGTCGATCAGCGCAAGGTCGATCGCATCGCGCGCAGCCGCCGTTCGCGCCGCATCGGCGCTCTCGGCACCGACGACTGCATAGCCGTGCGCGACGAAGTAATCGTGCAGCACGTCGCGCACGTCCGGTTCGTCGTCGACAACCAGGATCCTTGCGTTCGCGTTCACTGGATGACCCTCCGCGCTTTGCGCTGCGGGCTCGCTCGACAACGCCCTCGCGCTTCGCGACGCGGGGTTGTTCGCGCTCCGGCCGGCCCTTCGCGCGCCTGGACTGCCTCCCCTCACGACAGCATAAATCGAATCGACCGAGCGGGCTCTCGCCGGGCGGCCGATGAAACAAACGAAACAATTCCGCGTCGCGCGTGCAGCTTCTCGTCAGCGTCGCGAACACCGAATACACACGATACAAAATGCGCGCTGCGCTGAAACAGCGCTGCCGCAAGCGCTGCCTAGACTTCCGTTCAGGCCCGGCGTAGCCGGGCTGCACGCCGGACGTCCCGACTGCCGATCGTTTTCGGCACCCGCTCCAAAGACGCCTGCGTGCTCGAGCATCTCAGCCGAAAGGACAGGCAGCATGTTTCCCACCATCAGCGGATCGCGAACATCTTCCCCCGACTCCTCCGAAGCGGACTACCTTCTTCGCGTGCTCGGCACGCCGGCTGGCGAAATGGCCGTGTGGTCCGGTGTGGCGGCCGGCAACGATGCGCGTTGCGATGCGCCGAATCGCGCACGCCGCTCGACGCCGCTCGCATGGATCGCAGTCGACGACCTCGACGGGACGGCGGCGAATGCCGACGAGCCGCTCGATCCGTGGCCCTCGACGTACGCGCTTCATCGAGCGGCGCGCGAGCGTCGCGCCGAAGCGATCGCTTCGGTCATTCGCAGGGCCACGAGCGCGGCGCGGGGTGCGATTCTACGCGCGTGGAAGCGCTACCGGCAGCACCGCGAAACCCGTCGCATCCATGACGCGTTGCGCGGACTCGATGACCGAACGCTGCGCGATCTCGGATTCCATCGCTCCGAGATCCTGTCCGTTGCGTCCGAGGCAAGCGGAGCGGCCGAACGAACGCGCGTGCGTCTGCTGCCAAGGGCGCCAGTCTAGGCATCGCGCCGGGGCGCCTGCGATCGACACCGATTCCATGTCTGCGGGCGCGACGCTGGTCAGCGCAGGCCGCATGCGCGAATCGGGCGATCTCCGACAGACGAATGGCGGCCGCGCGCCTTATGCTGCAGCCGTTCCCATTGACAGGAGACTTCGATGGCCGACAGTCCCGACGATCGCGGCGCGCGCGACCGTGCGCGCATCAACGTGAATCAGCCGCACGAGGTTTCGTATTGGTCGCGCAAGCTCGGCATCACCGAGGACGAGTTGCGCAGCGCGGTCCGGCAGGCAGGTCCGATGGTGGCCGACGTGCAGCGCCATCTCGGCAAGGCCGCGTAATCGACGTAATCGACCAGAAGGATTGACGCCCACGCTCGCTGCCCCCAGGAGCACGGCACTGGGTGCGGTCGGCGCGGCGCCACCGACATGCCTTACCAATCGATCGACGATTTGCCGAAGGCGCAGACCGACCAGTACAACGCGCATCAGAAGCACGCGTTCCTCGAGGCGTTCAACAACGCGTACAAGGAATACGGTGGCGACGAGCATCGCGCCTTCGCGGTAGCCCATGCGGCCGCGAAGCGCGCGGGGGAGCGGCCCGGCCCGGGTTGACGCTGCTCGAGCGGCTTGACGCTGCTCGAGCGGCTTGACGCTGTTCGAGCGGATTGAGGCTGTTCGAGCGGATTGAGGCTGCTCGAAGTTCGACGACGGCATCGTCGCGATCCACGCCATTCAAGCGCTGTATGGCCGCATAGCAAAATTTTGCATCAGCCGCCCTGACGCCTCCGTAGAATAGGCGCAGGAGGAAAATTTCATGCCGAGCGTGAATCCGTTCGCCGTCGCGGGCGCGTCGCTGCCTGCCGGCTTCCTGCAGGGCTTCCTGGTGCTGATGATGCTGGCCGTCGTGGCCGGGACGCTCTTCGACATCGTGCACAAGGGCAGCGCGAGGTATTTCTTCGTCAACATGCGCAAGTCGAAGGACAAGGGCCGCAAGCTGGAAGGCGGCGCGCTGGTCTCGATCGCCGTGCAGACCGCGGTCGTCGACGTGCTCGCGTCGGGCGAATTCTGCAACCAGAAACGTCGGGTGGCGCACCTGCTCGGCATGTACGGGTTCGTCCTCTACGTGGTGGCCACCGCGGTCATGGTGTTCGCATACCCCGGCGACGCTACGTCGACGCCGGCGATCTGGCCGTTGCTGTGGTGGGTCGGCGCGCTGATGGTGCTGGTCGGCCTTTACTGGTTCTGGTTCTTCATCCGCGTGGATGTCGCCGCGGAGGGCCACCCGCCATTGCGCCTGGTCAAGGCGGACCTCTTCGTGCTGTCATTGCTCGTGAGCGTGACGCTCGGGGTGATCTGGGCCGCCAGCGGCGGCGGCGTGGGCGTGCTCTTCTGGCTCTACATCCTTGCGACCCTCGTGCTCTTCGGCGGCGTGCCGTGGTCGAAGTTCGCGCACATGTTCTTCAAGCCGGCAGCGGCCTTCGAGAAGCGAGTGTCGCGGGCCAACGGCACCGCCGAGAACCTGCCGACGCAGACGCGTGACGATCCCGAACAACGGAAGCGACACTCGATGGAGCTGTTGCGGGATGCTCCGATGGACATGGGACTCGGCATCAAGCGTGAAGCGCCCCGCCACTACTAGAATGGATAAACGATTTGAATGGGCGCGCACGTCAGCTGCATCGGAGATTGCACCGACGAGTGAGGGACGGATGGTTTCCTCAGTTTTTCATGGGAAGCGTGATCGATGAATCCAAGTCTCGAAAATTCGCGCGCGGAACAAGTGGCCGCACGGTCGGTTACGCGGGTCGCGATGGCCTCTTCGATCGGAGCAACGATCGAGTGGTATGACTTTTTCATCTACGGAACCGCCGCGGCCCTCGTATTCAACAAGCTTTTCTTTACCAACCTGCCACCGGCGGTCGGACAGCTCGTCGCATTTGCGACGTTCGCGGTCGGCTACCTGGCACGACCATTCGGGGCGATCCTTTTCGGGCACCTCGGTGACAGGATCGGCCGCAAGAC
>JAICLP010000019.1 GCA_025925475.1 Burkholderiales bacterium
CGTGGCGGTGCTCGCCGGCGCACTCGGATACGGCCTGATGAATCTGTTGATGACCGCGACCCCGATCGCGATGAACTTCTGCGGACATCCGTTCAGCGCCATGGCGCTCGTCATCGAGTGGCACGTCGTCGCGATGTTCGCGCCGGGATTCTTCACGGGCTCGCTGATCCGCCGCTTCGGCACCCTCTCGATCATCCTCGGCGGCGTCGCGCTGACGGCGATCGCGACGCTGATCGCGCTCGACGGCAACTCGGTTGCGCATTTCGTCGCCGCGCTCATCGCCGTCGGCCTCGGCTGGAACTTCATGTACACCGGCGGCACCGCGCTTCTCACGGAGACCTACACACCGACCGAAAAGGCGCGCACGCAGGGCGTCAACGATTTCATCGTGTTCGCGACGATGGGGATGTCCTCGCTCGCATCGGGCGCGCTCGTGACGACGAGCGGCTGGGAGACGATGAATCGCGCCGCGTTGGCGGTGCTCGCGGTCGTCGCCGCCGGCGTGCTGTGGCTGATGCGCACCCGGCGTCAGGCGCCCGCAGCGGCGTGAGCATCCCGCGCCGGCTTCGGAAATTTCCAGTAGACCGCGGACGCGCGCTTGCCGAGCGTCGCCTGCACGTGATCGGCGAGTTCGTCGCCGATCGCATTCGACTGCGGGACCTCGCCGTTCGCGCGCACGAACAGCATCGCGGTGTCATCGTCGAGGACGAGCGAGTGCACGCTCGCGTCGATGTGCCGCTCGCGCAGCCACCGCTCGGCCGTACGGTCGAGTTCCGCATCCGCCGTGTCGATCAGGATGCGGCGGTTGATCGCGGCGAGGAAGACCGCCATCGTACCGAGCAGCACGCCGACGACGATCGCGATGCTCGCGTCGAATTCCGGGTGCGGACCGAGCCAGTAGCCGCTGACGGCGACGATCAGCGTCAGCACGATCCCGAGCAGCGCGACCGCGTCTTCGAGCAAAACGGCGAGCACCGTCGTGTTGTGGCGGTTTCGCGCGATGCCGCCGAAACCGCCGAGCTCGCGCAAAGCGACGAGGAACGTCCACGACTCGAGCGCGAGTGCGAAGAGGAGAAGGCCGATGACGAGCGGCGAAAAGCTAACGCCTTCCGCCGGCTGCAGCAGTGCCTGTATCCCGTGCGCGATGTTGATGCCGCAGCCGATGAAGAACACACTGACCGCCGAGACGAGCGCCCAGAAGAATTTCTCCTGGCCGTGGCCGAACGGATGTTCTTCGTCGGGTCCGCGCCGGGCGCGGACCTCGCCGATCTTCAGCAGCACCTGGTTGCCGACGTCGGCGAGCGAATGCACCGTTTCCGCGAACAGCGTCGGCGAACCGGTCAGGAACCAGCCGACGCCCTTCGAGATCGCGATCACGGTGTTCGTGCCGATCGCGATCGAAACCGAACTCGACATCGGCGAACGCCGTCCAGGGTTCGGTCAGGTTCGGATCTGGCCACTGCCGAGCACGATCCACTTGCGGCTCGTCAGTCCCTCGAGGCCGACCGGCCCGCGCGCATGCAGCTTGGACGTGGAGATGCCGATCTCGGCACCGAGGCCGTATTCGTAGCCGTCGGCGAAGCGCGTCGACGCATTCACCATCACCGAACTCGAATCGACCTCACGCAGGAAGCGCATCGCGCTCGTGTAGTCCTCGGTGACGATCGCGTCGGTGTGCTGCGAGCCGTAGCGCGCGATGTGGTCGATTGCCGCGGCCAGCGAATCGACGACGCGGATCGCGATGATCGGCGCCAGGTACTCGGCGTACCAGTCGTCCTCGGTTGCCGGCTTCATCGCGGGAACGATCTCGCGGGCACGGGCGTCGCCGCGCATCTCGACGCCCTTCGCCTCATAGATCGCAGCGATCGGCGGCAGGAATCGCGAGGCGACCGCCGCATGCACGAGGAGCGTCTCCATCGTGTTGCACGGCGAATAGCGCTGCGTCTTCGCGTTGTCGGCAATCCGGATCGCCTGCTCGAGATTCGCCGCGGCGTCGACGTACACGTGGCAGACGCCGTCGAGGTGCTTCAGCACCGGCACGCGGGCCTCGCGCGCGACGCGCTCGATCAGCGACTTGCCGCCGCGCGGCACGATGACGTCGATGTGCGCGTCATCGGCGATCAAGTGGCCGACCGCTTCGCGATCGATCGTGTCGACGAGTTGCACCGCAGCCTCGGGCAGGCCCGCTTCGCGCAGGCCTTCATGGATGCAATGGGCGATCGCTCGGTTGCTGCAAATGGCCTCCGATCCGCCGCGAAGGATCGTCGCATTCCCGGACTTGAGGCAAAGACCCGCCGCATCGGCCGTCACGTTCGGCCGCGACTCGTAGATGATGCCGATGACGCCGAGCGGCACGCGCATCATGCCGACCTGGATGCCGGACGGACGGTCGCGCAGATCGGAAATCTCGCCGATCGGGTCGGGCAGCGCGACGATTTCGTCGAGCCCCTTCGCCATCGCATCGATCGACTTCGCGGTCAACGCGAGGCGATCGACGAATGCGGCGTCGTGCCCGGATGCGCGGGCGGCATCGACATCCTGCGCATTGGCTTCGATCAGCCGTTGCGTCTCGCGGCGCAACGCAACCGCGGCCCGCGTCAGCGCAAGGTTCTTCGCGCTCGTGTCCGCACGAGCGACGGCGCGGGATGCGGCGCGCGCAGCCTCACCGATGCCACGCATCTGGCCGGCCAGATCGGCGATCTTCGCGATGCCCTTGTCGGCGATGTCGTTCATTACCCCATTCTACGCGCGGCTCACTCCATCTCCTGCCTGTGGGGACGGCGTCAGGGTTAGCGCTTGGGCACGATCGTTTCGACCCCTGCCGGCGTTCCGAGCAGGATCACGTCGGCACCGCGTCGCGCGAAGAGCCCGACGGTGACGACGCCCGCGATTCCATTGATCCGGTCCTCGAGCGCGACCGGATCGTCGATCCGAAGATCCGACACGTCGAGGATCACGTTGCCGTTGTCGGTCGTGAAGCCCATCCGCCATTCGGGATAGCCGCCCATGCGGACCACTTCACGTGCGACGTAGCTTCGTGCCATCGGAATCACTTCGATCGGCAGCGGGAACGTGCCGAGCGTATCGACCTTCTTCGACTGATCGACGATGCAGACGAACTTGCGCGCCACCGCGGCGACGATCTTCTCGCGCGTGAGCGCGCCGCCGCCGCCCTTGATCATCGCGCCGCTTGCCGTCAGCTCGTCGGCGCCGTCGACGTAGACGGGAATGTCGCTGACGTTGTTGAGCTCGTCGACGTCGATCCCGTGCGCCTTCAGGCGTTCGGCGGTGTTGACCGAGCTCGCGATCGCCCCCTTGATGCGCAGCCGGCTGTTCGCGAGCGCGTCGATGAAGAAGTTCGCCGTCGATCCCGAGCCGACGCCGAGCCAGGCATCTTCGACGACGTAGCGGAGCGCTTCGCGCGCAACAAGTTGCTTTTGTTCGTCCTGGGTCATGGCCTGTGTTGCCATTTTCGCATGGGCCGTCGGCAAGTACCGCGATGTCATCCTGCCGATGACGGTGCTGCCTCGACGCCGTGCTCGAGCCGACCATTCGCCGCGCGGTGACCCGCGGCCTCAACCCACTGTACGTCTCAAGCCGTCGAGCGCGGAGTGGTTGGGCGAGGTGCCAGAAACCTGGGAGGTGAGGCGCATGTGGCACGGAGCGATAGGTGTTGCGCCGATCGATGGACTGATGAGTCGTGCCGCGGAAGTCGACGATTGACGAGCAGCGACCCTTTGGTGCCGTCACTCGCGTTGGAGTCCGCCCGAGGCGACCGGATTGATTTACATTCCCGATTTGGGTATGGTCGTTCCCGAAATGGGAACCATCGTGAAATCCCGAAGCCTCGATATTGCTGGGACCGGCTTGGGTGCCGTACTTTTCACGCCCGTCCAACAGCGCATTCTCGGCTTGCTGTTCGGTCAGCCTAATCGGCGTTTCCAGAGCGGCGAGTTGATCCGCCTCGCCGCCTCTGGCACAGGCGCGGTACACCGATTGCTGACCAAGCTCGCGAACTCGGGGTTGATCACCGTGGAGCGCATCGGAACCAGAAACACTATCAGGCCAACCCTGCGAGCCCTGTGTTCGACGAGTTGCACGGACTGGTCGTCAAGACGTCCGGCCTGATCGGACCACTCCGCACCGCGCTGGAACCGCTGGTGAAGCGCATCCGCGCCGCGTTCGTGTACGGGTCGGTGGCAAAGGGCACGGATCAGGCTGCGAGCGACATCGATCTGATGGTGATTGCCGACGAGCTCGATTACGCGGACATCTTCGGCGCATTGCAAACAGTCGAAGCGGAGCTTGGCCGCACCGTCAATCCGCACGTGATGACGCTGGCGGAATGGAAGCGCAAGCGCGGTCAGGCCGGATTCGTCTCCCGCATTGCGGGCCAGCCGCGGCTATTCGTGATCGGCGCCGACGATGACCTCGCCTGAGCTCGAAAATCTCGCGCGGAGGTTCGCGGACTTCGAACGCTCAAAGCAGCGCTCGTCGCAGATCCGCCAGCACGCCCGCGAAATAGGTGATGAATCGCGCCGCCTGCGCGCCGTCGATCACGCGATGGTCGTACGACAGCGACAGCGGCAGCATCAGCCGCGGCGCGAATTCCTTGCCGTTCCACATCGGCCTCATCGCGCTCTTCGACACGCCGAGGATCGCGACTTCCGGCGCGTTGATGATCGGTGTGAACGCTGTGCCGCCGATGCCGCCGAGCGACGAAATCGAGAAGCAGCCGCCCTGCATGTCGGCGGGGCCGAGCTTGCCCTCGCGCGCCTTCACCGACAGCTCGCCCATTTCCTTCGCGATCGCGAGCACGCCCTTCCCATCGGCTCCCTTGATCACCGGCACGACCAGGCCGTTCGGCGTGTCGGCCGCGAAGCCGATGTTGAAATACTGCTTGTAAACGAGGTTCTCGCCGCTCGCGTCGAGCGACGCGTTGAAATCGCGGAATTTCTTCAACGCCGCGACCGACGCCTTGATCAGGAACGCGAGCATCGTCACCTTGACGCCGCTCTTCTCGTTCTCCTTGTTGAGCGTCGTGCGCAGCGCCTCGAGCTCGGTGATGTCCGCGTCGTCGAACTGCGTGACGTGCGGAATCATCACCCAGTTCCGCGCGAGGTTGGCCCCCGAGATCTTCTTGATCCGCGACAACGGCTTCGTCTCGATCGCGCCGAATTTCGTGAAGTCGATCTGCGGCCATGCCAGCAACGAAAGGCCGCCGACGCCGGCAGCAGCAGGCATTGCACCGGTCGCCGGGGCAGCGAGCGCCGCTTTCACGTGGCGTTGCACGTCCTCGTGCAGGATCCTGCCTTTCGGACCCGATCCGGCCACACGTCCGATGTCGACGCCGAGCTCACGCGCGAACTTGCGCACCGACGGCGAAGCATGCGCGGCACCCGCAGCGGCTTCGTTCGCGGGTGCGGCACCGGCTTGCTGCTGCACGTCGGGGCGCTCGACCGGGCGCGAGACGCCTTCGTTCGCCGCGGCTAGTGCCGGCGCTTGCGAACGCGGCGCCACACCCGATGTCGCGCCGATCGGCGGCACCGCGCGATCGACGTTATCGGGCATCGACGGCGGGGTCTGCCGGCTCGCGGGCTCGGCGCCGGTCTGTGCCGTCTTCAACGTCAAAAGCGGCGTGCCTTCGGTCACCTTGTCGCCCACGCCGACGCGCACGCCTTCGACGACGCCGCCGATCGGCGCCGGCACGTCCATCGTCGCCTTGTCCGATTCGAGCGTGACGAGCGGATCGTCGGGCCGCACGACATCGCCGGGCTTCACGAAGACTTCGATGACCGGCACGTCCTTGAAGTCGCCGATGTCGGGCACGCGCACTTCCACCGTCGCACCGGCGGGTGGTGTTGCGCTCGCGCCTTCGCCCGGCATGTCGGCGCGGCCCTTCTCACCGCGCGGCGCCGGCGTCACGAGCTCGGGGGCCGGCGGCTGCGTCGCCGTTGCGGTACGCGGCGCCGCCTGCGAGCCGCTGCCCTTCGCGGGTGCGGGAGAAGGCTGACCGGCGCCGCCGTTGCCGCTCGCTCGTGCGGTGGATGCCTGCTGTTGCGATTCGAGCGTGAGCACGAGCGAACCTTCGCGGACCTTGTCGCCGACCTTGACCGCGACGTTCGCGACCTTGCCTGCGACCGGCGACGGCACGTCCATCGTCGCCTTGTCCGACTCGAGCGTGACGAGCGAATCGTCGACAGCGACCTCGTCGCCGGGCTTCACGAACACTTCGATGATCGGCACATCCTGGAAGTCCCCGATGTCGGGGACCTTGACGTCGATGGTGCTCACGTTTGTCACCTGTCAGGCTAAACGGTCCACGGCGCAGGCTTCGCCGGATCGATCCCGTACTTCTTCATCGCATCCGCCACCTTCGACGCGGGCAGCGCGCCGTCGTCGGCGAGCGCCTTCAGCGCGGCGAGCGTCACATAGTAGCGGTCGACCTCGAAGAAATGGCGAAGCTTCTCGCGCGTGTCCGAACGTCCGTAGCCGTCGGTGCCCAGCACGACATAGCGACGCGGCACGTACGGCCGGATCTGCTCGGCGAAGGTACGCACGTAATCGGTCGCAGCGATCACCGGCCCGGTCGTCGGCGCGAGGCATTGCTCGACGTGCGACACGCGTCGCTTCGCCGTCGGGTTCAACAGGTTCTGGCGCTCGGCGGCGCGTCCGTCGCGCGCAAGCTCGGTGAACGACGGGCAGCTCCACAAGTCGGACTCGACGCCCCAGTCGCTGCGCAACAGGTCGGCCGCGGCGATCACCTCGCGGAAGATCGTTCCGGACCCCAGCAACTGCGCGCGCGGCGCCTTTGATTTCGCGGGTCCCGTCGCGAAGCCGTACATGCCCTTGATGATCGATGGCGCGGCACCGTCGGGCATCGCCGGGTGGCGGTAGTTCTCGTTCATCACCGTCATGTAGTAATAGACGTCCTCCTGCTCGGCGTACATGCGGCGCAGGCCATCCTGCATGATCACCGCGACTTCGTACGAGAACGTAGGATCGTACGAGACGCAATTCGGGATCGTCGATGCGTAGACCTGCGACTGGCCGTCCTCGTGCTGCAGGCCTTCGCCGTTCAGCGTCGTGCGTCCCGCCGTCGCACCGAGCAGGAAGCCGCGTGCGCGCATGTCGCCCGCCGCCCACGCGAAATCGCCCACGCGCTGGAAGCCGAACATCGAGTAGAAGATGTAGAACGGGATCATCGGCACGCCATGCGTCGAATAGCTCGTCGCCGCGGCGATCCAGTCGCACATCGCACCCGCCTCGTTGATGCCTTCCTGGAGGATCTGGCCGCGCTTGTCCTCCTTGTAGAACATCAGCTGGTCGCGATCCTCGGGCGTGTAGAGCTGCCCCAGCTGGTTCCAGATCGCGAGCTGGCGGAACAGGCCCTCCATGCCGAACGTGCGCGACTCGTCGGGGACGATCGGCACGATGTGCTTCGCGAGATTCTTGTCGCGCAGAAGCGTCTGCAGGATCTGCACGAACGCCATCGTCGTCGAGATCTCGCGCTCGTCGGTGCTCTTCAGGAACCGCTCGAACGTTGGGAGCTCGGGCACTGCGAGCGGCGCCGCCTTGCGCCGGCGCGCTGGCAGATAGCCGCCGAGCTCCATCCGCCGCGCGCGCATGTACTCGAGCTCCTGCGAGCCGTCCTCGAACTTGACGTACGGCACTTCCTCGATCTTGTCGTCGGGCACCGGAATCGCGAACCGATCGCGGAAGCGCCGCACCGCGTCGATGTTCATCTTCTTCTGCTGGTGCGTGATGTTCTGCGCCTCGCCGAAGCCAATGCCCATCCCGTAGCCCTTGATCGTCTTCGCGAGGATCACCGTCGGTTGTCCGGCATGGTTGACCGCCGCGTGGTACGCCGCGAACACCTTGTGCGGGTCGTGCCCGCCGCGATTGAGGTTCCAGATGTCCTCGTCGGAATAATCGGCGACGAGCTCCTTCAACTCGGGCGTGTTGAAGAAGTACTCGCGGACGTACGCGCCGTCCTTCGACTTGAACGTCTGGTACTCGCCGTCCACCGCTTCCATCATCCGGCGCATCAGGATGCCCTTGCGGTCGCGCGTGAGCAGCGCATCCCAGCGCGAGCCCCAGACGAGCTTGATCACGTTCCAGCCGGCGCCGCGGAATTCGCTTTCGAGCTCCTGGATGATCTTGCCGTTGCCGCGCACCGGCCCGTCGAGGCGCTGCAGGTTGCAGTTGATGACGAAGATCAGGTTGTCGAGCGATTCGCGCGAGGCCATGCCGATGGCACCCATCGATTCGGGCTCGTCCATTTCGCCGTCGCCGCAGAAGCACCAGACCTTGCGGCCCCCGGTGTCGGCGAGGCCGCGGTCGCGCATGTATTTCATGAAGCGCGCCTGGTAGATCGCCATCAGCGGCCCAAGGCCCATCGACACCGTCGGGAACTGCCAGAAATCGGGCATCAGCCACGGGTGCGGATACGACGCAATGCCATGCCCGTCGACCTCCTGGCGGAAGTTGTCGAGCTGCTCTTCGGTGAGCCGCCCGAGCAGGAACGCGCGCGAATAGACGCCCGGCGACGAATGCCCCTGCACGAACACGAGGTCGCCCGCGTGCTTGTCGGACATCCCGTGCCAGAAGTGATTGAAGCCGACGTCGTAGAGCGTCGCCGCCGACGCGTAGCTCGCAATGTGGCCGCCGACATTCGTGTGCTTGTTCGCGCGTACGACCATCGCCATCGCATTCCAGCGCGTGTACGAGCGGATTCGATGCTCGATGTTCTGGTCGCCGGGAATGCGCGCCTGCCGCTCGGGCGGGATCGTATTGATGTACGCGGTGTTCGCCGAGAACGGCAGATACGCGCCGGAGCGGCGCGCCTTGTCGATCAGTTGCTCGATCAGGAAATGCGCGCGGTCCGGTCCCTGCGTGGCGAGGACCCCGTCGAGCGCGTCGAGCCATTCGTGGGTTTCCTGCGGGTCGATGTCGGGGATGCGGTCCATGGGCGACTCCTGTCTCTCGTTCCGATGGTCATTGTATGCGCCTGCGCAAAAGCCCGAGGGCGGCGGTGATGCTCGCGCCGGCGAACGCCATGAAGCCGATCCGGTAGCTGCCGGTCGCACTCGACAGCAGCGCGAACGAAGGCGGTCCGACGACGACGCCCGCGAACGTGACGAAGCCGGTCGCGCCGGTGACCTTGCCCGCGCGGCCGGGGGGCGCAAGACGTGCGACCTCCGAAAGCTGCACGCCGTTCCAGCCGATCGCCGTTGCGCCGAAGAGTGCTGCGAGCACCGCGATCGCAACCGGCGACCACGTCGTCGTCGCGATCGCCATCAGCACGCCGCAAAGGCCGGCCAGGAAGCCGATCGTCGCGAGCACGACGCGCGGCGCAAGCCATCGGTCGGCGACGTAACCCCAGCCGATACGGCCGGCGACGCCGCCGAGCGTCGCCGACGTCAGTGCGAGCCCGGCGGCGACGAGCGAGAAGCGCAGCGATTCGGTCAGATGCACGACGAGGAAGCTCGTGAGGCACATCTGCGTCGCCGAATACGCGAACGAGACGAGCGCGAGATCGCGCAGCCCGCGCGACTCGCGCAGCAGCGCGAGCGGCGCGAAGATGCTGGCGACGCTGATGTGTCCCTTCGGGTTGCGATCGGCGTCGAGTCCCGCGCGAATCGGCTGCGCGATCACGACGATCGCGAGGCCGACGAGCGCCGCGATCGCAAATGCAACGCGCCAGCCGGTGGCGAGCGCGAGCGCCGGCAAAAGCGCGCCCGACAGCGCCGCGCCTGCCGGCACGCCGGTCTGCTTGATCGAGAACGTCAGCGCCATCCGCGCCGGCGGCGCGGTGCGCTGAAGCAGCTGCGACGACGCAGGCGTGATCGGTCCGTAGCCGAGTCCGATGACGACGGCCGCGACGGCGACGATCGCGAGCGCGTGTGCCGGCGCAACTGCGATCGCGCCAACACCGAGCGCGCAAAGCACGACGCACGCCTGCGATACGCGGATCGATCCGTGCCGTTCGATGAAGCCGCCCGACGCGAGGCTCGCGAACATGCCGCCGGCGTAGACCAAACCCACGAACGCGCCAATCCAGCGTGCCTCGACGCCGAACGCGCGCGCGATCTCGGGTGCGAGCACCGCGGCGGCCGTCGCGGCGAACGACGTGTAGACCTGGATCGCCAGCGTCGCGGCGAGCGCCACGAACGCCGTACGAGCCACCGTCAATGTGGACTCCCCACGCTCGCGACTGTCGCCGCTCGGCTGCCCCCGGAGGGGGAGCAATGCGCGGCTCGGGGCGGCCCGTTGCCGCTCATCCGCTGCAGTGCAGCGTCCGCTGCTCGGTCACCACCACGTCGACGCCGAGGTCGTGCGGCGCCATCGGCACGTCGTCGACGATCTGCATCTCGAACGCGCCCGCGACCCGCGGCACCGTCTTCGCAACGAAGGGCAGCAGACGATCGTAATAGCCGCCGCCGTAGCCGAGCCGCCGCCCGCATGCATCGAACGCGACACCCGGCACGAGCACCCAGTCGACCTGATCGAGCGCAAACTCGGGACACGCGGCGCGCGGCTCGGGAATGCCGCGGTAGCCCGCTTCGATGTCGCGAGCGGGATCGGCGATCCGATAGACGCGCAACATTCGCGCCGGCGCATCGACGCGCGGCGCCACGACGATCTTGCCCGCGTCGAGCGCGCGCGCGACCACGAGCATCGCGTTCCATTCGCTGCGAAACGGCAGCGTCAGCAGGACGACCCTCGCCGTGGCGAAGCGGTCCATCCCGGCAATGCGCTCGGCGATCGCCCGCGACGCCTGCTCGCGCCAGATCGGGTCGAGCGCGTCGCGCCGCGCCATGATCGCGTCGCGCAGCGAACGTTTGCGCTCGCGCAAATTCACGCGGTGGCGTTCGGTCGTCCGACGATCGCGTCGACGACGCCGGCGATGGCGAGCAGTTCGGTGTCGCCACCTGCACGTCCGAGCAACTGCAAGCCGACGGGCAAAGCGCCGCCGCCGACGGGCAGCGAGATGCCGCAGTAGCGGAACAGGTTGCCGGGGCGCGTGAAGCGCAACGCGTCGCGGCTCCATGCGGCGGCCTTGTCCGGGCTGCGATACGGCTCGATCGGGGGTGGGACGCGAGGGCAGGTCGGAGTCAGGATTGCGTCGACGCCGGCAATGGCCGCCTGCGCTTGCTGCGCGAGCAACGTGAAGCGACGGCGCAGGTCGAGGAAGGCCTCGGCCGTAAGCGTGAGGCCGAGCGTTATGCGGCCTGCCGCGACAGGGTCCATCCGTTCGAGGTTCGCCTCGACGCGCGCGCGTCCCAGATGCGTGACGAGCTCCGCCGCGAGGTAGCCGCCAAATGCCGCGTCGAGATCGGTCACCGGCGGCAACGTGACGGGGACGATGCGCGCGCCGGCCGCGCGCAGCGCGCGCTCGCAGTCGTCGATCGCGCGTGCGACGTCATCGTCGAGGTCATCGAAGAAGTGCGCGACGGGTCGACCGAGCACGAGCGTGTCGATCGGACGTGGCCGCGCCGGCGCTTCACCGGAGAGCACTTGCCAGACGCGCGCAGCGTCGTCGACGCGATCCGCGAACCAGCCGGGGCTGTCGAACGTCGGCGACAGCGGAAACACGCCGTCGAGCGGCAACCGTCCCGCCGTCGGCTTGAACCCCGCAACGCCGCAAAGCGCGGCCGGCTGGCGCACCGAGCCGCCTGTGTCGCTGCCGAACGCGATGGCGCAAAGACCGGCGCCCTGCGCGACCGCCGATCCCGACGACGATCCGCCGGGCATCCGATGCACGTTCGCATCACGCGGGTTGCGTGGCGTCGGATGCGAGGGATTGAACGTGCCGAACGCGAATTCGGTCGTGCGCGTCTTGCCGAGGACGATGGCGCCGCCGCGCTTCAGCGTACGCACGATCGTTCCTTCGTCCGGCGTGCATTCACGCACGTCGACACGCGAACCGGCCGTGAGCGGCATGCCACGCGCCGCATACAGGTCCTTGAGCGCGATCGGTACGCCCATCAGCGGTCCGAGATCCGTGCGTGCAGCAACCAGCGCGTCGACCGCGCGCGCGGCCTCGAGGGCGCCGTCGGCGTCGACGTACGTGAACGCATCAAGCGTCCGATTCTCGCGGTCGATCGCATCGAGCAGGCGGGTGACCGTCGCTCGTGCGCCAAATGCCTGGCGACGAAGGCCGTCGCCATACTCGGCAAGCGACACGCGCGCAAAGTCGGCGGGGCGGGCAGTGGATGCTGCGGATACGTTGTTCGACTCGTTCACGCGCGATCTCCTTGGTCGATGCTGGCATGAGCCCGACGGGCCGCCCCCGAGGGCGAATCGGCCCGGAAGCGCGCAGCGCGGAGGGAAGTCCAGCGAGCCCAGCACCTATAATGGGGCATACGCGAACGCGCGGCCCACGAACACTTCATGACATGAATCACGCCCATCAGGTCTACCGCGAGCGCCGCGACGCCGTGCTGAAGTCGATGCGCGAGCGCAGCGGCGGGGGGCTCGCGCTCGTGCCGACGGCGGCCGAAGTGCCGCGCAATCGCGATTCGCTTTATCCGTTTCGCCACGACAGCTATTTCTATTATCTGTCGGGCTTTCCGGAGCCCGAAGCCGTCATCGCGCTGATCGCCGGCGACGACGGCGATCGCCACGTGCTGTTCTGCCGCGAGCGCAACGAGGAGCGCGAGATCTGGGACGGCTTTCGTTACGGCCCCGACGCGGCGCGCGAGATCTTCGGCTTCGACGAGGCGCATCCGATCTCGGCGCTCCGCGAGAAGCTGCCGGAGATCGCCTCCGACCGGCCGGCGCTCTTCACGCCGCTGGGCTTGTTCGAGCCGTGGGACCGCAAGGTCAGCGACCTGCTGAACGAAGTGCGCAATCGCGTGCGGACCGGCGTCACCGCGCCGGAGGAGATCGTCGACGTGCGCACGACGCTCGATGCGATGCGCCTCGTGAAGGACGCCCACGAGCTGTCGCTGATGCGCCGCGCCTGCGCGATCTCGAGCGCCGCGCATCGGCGTGCTATGCGCGCTTCGCGTCCCGGCCTGTTCGAGTACCAGATCGAGGCCGAGCTGCTGCACGAATTCCTGCGCGAAGGTGCGCAGGCGGTCGCGTACAGCTCGATCGTCGCATCGGGTCCGAACGCCTGCGTGCTGCATTACCGCGAGAACAACCGCCTGATGCAAGACGGCGACCTGCTCCTGATCGACGCGGGGTGCGAATACCAGGGCTATGCGTCGGACATCACGCGCACGTTCCCGGTAAGCGGCCGATTCAGCGGACCGCAAAAGGCCGTCTACGAGATCGTGCTCGCCGCGCAGCTCGCCTGCATCGATGCGGTGAAGCCCGGCGCGCCCTTTCACGATTATCATCAGGTCGCCGAGCGCGTGCTCGCGCAGGGCTTCATCGACCTCGGGCTGTTGTCCGGGCCGCTCGATGCGGTGCTCGAAAGCGCCAGCTACAAGCAGTTCTACATGCACCGCGCAGGACACTGGCTCGGCATGGACGTGCACGACGCCGGCCTCTACCAGGTGCACGGCGAATCAATGCGACTCGTGCCGGGCATGGTGTTGACGGTCGAGCCGGGCGCGTACATCCGGCCCGCCGACAACGTCCCCGAGCGTTTCTGGAACGTCGGCGTGCGCATCGAGGACGACGTGCTCGTGACGAGCGACGGCGTCGAGAACCTGACCGCGACCACGCCGAAATCCGTTGCCGACATCGAAGCCGCTGTCGGCAAGTGATTAGTGATGTCGCCATCGCCGGTGCCGGGCCGGTCGGTGCGACGCTGGCGCTTGCGCTCGCCGACGCCGATCTCGACGTCGTCGTCGTCGACGCGCGCGCAGCCGGCGAAACGATACGCGCCGATCGCACGCTCGCACTGTCGCATGGCGCACGCCTGATCTTCGAGCGGCTGCGCGTCTGGACGGCGCTGACAGCGACGCCCGGCGCGGTGACGCCGATTGCGGCCGTCGACGTATCGCAGGCCGGCGGGTTCGGTGGCGTTCGCCTCACCGCGGACGAGCAGGGCGTGCCGGCGCTCGGCTATGTCGTGTCGTATCGCGCGCTTTCGCAGGTTCTCGACGCGGCCCTCGCGCGCGCTCGCGTTGCCGTTCGTTTCGGCGCATCGGTGCGAAGCGTCACCGCATCCGGCGATGCCGCGGCGGTCGAGATCGACGAAGCGCAGGATGGCGCGCTTCGCGCGCGCCTGGCCGTGATCGCCGACGGCGCAGCGTCGTCGGTTCCCGGCATTGGACGGCGCCGCCACGATTACGGCCAGGTCGCGGTCGTCGCGAACGTCGCGCTCGATCATCCGCACGGCGGCGTCGCTTACGAGCGCTTCACGCGCGACGGTCCGATCGCGCTGTTGCCGCAGCGCGACCGCTACGCGCTCGTATGGACGCGCAGGCCGGCCGATGCGCCGCAACTGCTCGCGCTCGGCGAGGACGCGTTCCTCGCGTCGCTGTCCGCGCATTTCGGCGCGCGCGTACGCGGCTTCGTGCAGATCTCGGAGCGGCGCGCGTTCCCGCTGGCCCTCGAGGTTGCCGACACGATCACGGCGCCCCGCGTCGCGGTGATCGGCAACGCCGCGCAGGCACTGCACCCGATCGCCGCACAGGGATTCAACCTCGGCTTGCGCGACGCATGGGAACTCGCGCGAATGATCGCCGACACGCCGCGCGATGCAATCGGTTCGCCGGCCATGCTTGCACGCTATCGCCAGGGCCGCACACGCGATCGCCGTGCGGGCATCGCGTTCACGCACGGGCTTGTGCGACTGTTCGGCAACGAGGCTTCTTGGCTTCGCGTGCCGCGTGGCCTCGGCATGATGCTGCTCGACAGCGTTCCGCTCGCCAAGCGCGCATTCGGTCGAGCGATGCTCTATGGCGTGCGCTGAATCCGCGCTCGTGTTGTAACCGCGCGTTTCTTTGTAGGTCCGCACCACCCTACTCCGGCCTACAAGCCATTCGGGACAGGTCCGGCAGGCGCCGCATCGGCCGCTCGACATAATGACTGCACGTACCTGCGCATTCGCGCGCGAGTGCGCGGCGCCGGGTTCCCGGTGCCGCACCGAGCCGGGCGTCCGCCTGGCGCTTCCCTGGATCGAAAGGAGATACATGAAAACGAGGCAATGGATGCAGATCGCCGCAGTCGCGTCCGCGCTTGGCCTGGCGGGCACGGCCATCGCGAACGACGTCGACCGAACGCCGGGCACCGACACGTCCGCGGCAACGATGGACAACAGCGCGGCGGCGACGACCGGCGCGAACACGCCGAGCGACAACGGCAGCATGAACAACGCAACGACAGGTGGCAACGAAAGCTATGGCTCGTCCGATTTGAACGGCAACTCGTCGTCATCGACGACATCGACCGACGCGAATGCACCGACCGGCGGTGCGCTGTACGGCAGCGGATCGAGCGGGACATCGGTGAGCGGCCAGGATCGGCTCGGCAACACCAATTCCGACCATTTCGACGCGCGGATGAGCGACTACGCGGCCCAGCATGACGGGCGCATCAGCCGCGACGAGTTCATGTCCGAGATGGGCAACCGCTGGGACCAGCTCGATACGCAGCACAATGGCTTGACGCCGTACGAAGTGCAGGAAATCTTCGTCTTCACGCCTGCGAATGCAGCGCCGGCGCGCAGCGGCTCCGACGAGCAGTCGGGTGACATGGGCCCGAGCAGCACGCGCGCTCAGTAATCGCGCGAATCGGGCTCGATCCGAAAAATCGGCGACGCGAAATGCGTCGCCGATTTTTTCCTCGCATCGCCGCGATGCTCGTCGTCGGGTTCTCGACGCAACGTTGCGAATCGGTATAATTTCAGCCCCTCCGAAGGAAAACCTCCCTCGAAACGTCGTGCGCATCGGTGGTCACCTGTTGCCGAACAATCTTGCCGTCGCGCCGATGGCAGGCGTGACCGACCGGCCCTTTCGCATGCTGTGCAAGCGCATGGGCGCAGGCTACGCGGTGTCCGAGATGGTTGCGGCGAATCCGAAGCTGTGGGGCACCGACAAGTCGCGGCGTCGCACCGATCACGCGGGCGAAGTGGCACCGATCGCCGTGCAGATCGCCGGCGCTGATCCCGCGATGATGGCCGATGCCGCGCGCTACAACGTCGATCGCGGTGCCGAGATCATCGACATCAACATGGGATGTCCGGCGAAGAAGGTGTGCAACGCCTATGCCGGGTCCGCGCTGCTCGCCGATGAAGCGCTCGTCGCGCGCATCCTGACCGCAGTGGTGCAATCAGTGCCGGTGCCCGTCACGCTCAAGATTCGTACCGGGCCCGCGCCGCAAACGCGCAACGCATCGACGATCGCGCGCATCGCGCAGGATGCCGGCATCGCCGCACTCGCGATCCATGGCCGTACGCGAGCCTGCCTGTTCGTCGGTTGCGTCGAATACGAAACGGTGCGCGCGGTCAAGCGCACCGTACGCATTCCCGTTTTCGCCAACGGCGACATCACGACTGCGCGGCGGGCACGCGACGTGCTGACGCAAACCGCGGTGGATGGTTTGATGATCGGCCGCGCCGCGCAGGGCCGGCCCTGGATATTCCGCGAAATTGCGCACTACCTCGAAACCGGAAAGATGCTCGCGCCGCCATCCGTTGCAGAAGCGCGCGCCGTCATCCTGGAACACCTCGACGATCACTACGCGTTCTACGGCGAGGAACTCGGCGTGCGCATTGCGCGCAAGCACCTGCACTGGTACAGCGCATCGCTGCCCGGCGCACCGGCCTTCCGCGAACAGGTGAACGTTGCAGAATCGACGACCGCGCAACGGCGGGCGGTCGAGTCTTTCTTCATGCGGCTCGCGGACGAAACCGAGCGGCTCCCGTACGCGGCGAGCGAGACGCGGGACGAGCGTGTGACGCCATTGCACGCACCCCGGCCGGTCGCGTTCGAGCAGGAGGCGATCGCGGCGTGAAGAAGGGAATCAAGCTCAACGGCAGCAACGAGATCGGCCGCAGCGTCGAGCATTCGCTCGACGAATATTTCCGTCGCCTCGACGGCGAGCCACCGCACGGCATCTACGACATGGTAATCGCGCACGTCGAGCGCGCGCTCTTGTCGTCGATGCTCGAGCGCTCGAACGGCAACCAGACGCAGGCGGCCGACATGCTCGGATTGAACCGCAACACGCTCCGCGCGAAGCTCGCGAAGTACAAGCTGATCTGACCGCGCCGATGGCGGGGACCGTGACGCAGGCGTTGCTGTCGGTCTCCGACAAGACGGGCATCATCGAATTCGCAGGCGCGCTCGCCGCGCGCGGCGTCGCGCTGCTGTCGACGGGCGGCACCGCGCGGCTGCTGTCATCGCACGGTATTGCGGTTACCGAAGTCGGGGACTACACGGGCTTCCCCGAGATGCTCGACGGGCGCGTGAAGACGCTGCACCCGAAGATTCACGGCGGCATCCTGGCGCGCCGCGACGTCGAGGCGCACCGCGAGGCGCTCCAACGGCACGCCATCCCGCTGATCGATCTCGTCGTCGTCAACCTGTATCCGTTTCGCGAGACGGTCGCGAAACCCGGTTGCACACTCGACGACGCGATCGACAACATCGACATCGGCGGACCGGCGATGCTGCGCTCGGCGGCGAAGAACTGGCAGCACGTCGGCGTCGTCGTGGATCCGCACGATTACGAGGCGGTAGTCGCCGACCTCGATGCCAACCACGGCGCGCTTTCGACCGCGCTTCGCTTTCGCCTGATGCGGCAGGCATTCGCGCACACGGCCGCGTACGACGGCGCGATCGCGAACTGGCTCGGCGGACGCGACGAGAGCGGCAATGCAACGGGACTTCCCCGTTCGTTTCATTTCGGCGGCGATTTGCGGCAGCCGATGCGCTATGGCGAAAACCCGCATCAGCAGGCGGCGCTTTATCGCGAGCCGGGCGCGCCCGCCTCGGCGATCGCGTCGTTTCGTCAACTGCAGGGCAAGGAGCTGTCGTTCAACAATGTCGCGGACGCCGATGCCGCCTGGCGCTGCGTCACGTCGTTCGACGCGCCGACCTGCGTGATCGTCAAGCATGCGAATCCGTGCGGCGTCGCTTCGGCGGCCGCGCCGCTCGATGCGTATCGTGCCGCGTTCGCGACCGATCCGGTGTCCGCGTTCGGCGGCATCATCGCGTTCAATCGTGCCGTCGATACGGCGACGCTCGAAGCGGTTGCTGCGCAATTCGTCGAGGTGCTGATCGCGCCCGCCTATGCCGACGATGCGCTGCCGGCGATCGCGCGCAAGAAGAACGTGCGCGTGCTCGAATTGCCGTTGCCCGCGAAGGCGCGCGGCGACGAGTGGGACGTGAAGCGCGTCGGCGGCGGCTTTCTCGTGCAAAGCAGCGACGAGCGCCCGCTGGGCGCCGAGGATCTTCGCGTCGTCACGACGACGGCGCCGGCGTCCTCGCAGATCGCCGATCTGCTGTTCGCATGGCGGGTCGCGCGCTTCGTCAAGTCGAATGCAATCGTCTACTGCAGCGGATTGCGCACCCTCGGTGTGGGCGCAGGCCAGATGAGCCGCGTCGATTCGTCGCGAATCGCCGCGATCAAGGCCGCCAATGCGGGCCTGTCGCTTGCGGGCTCGGTGGTTGCATCGGACGCGTTCTTTCCGTTTCGCGATGGGCTCGACGTCGTCGCCGACAATGGCGCGGTCGCCGTGATCCAGCCCGGCGGCAGCATGCGCGACGACGAAGTGATCGCTGCGGCGAACGAGCGCGGCATCGCGATGGTGTTCACGGGCGTGCGTCATTTTCGCCATTAGATGAAACGCAACTAGGATGAACGTCCTCGTCGTCGGTGGCGGCGGCCGCGAGCATGCGCTCGCATGGAAGGTCGCGCAGTCGCCGCGGGTCTCCAGGGTGTTCGTCGCGCCGGGTAACGCGGGCACCGCCGCGGACCCGGACCTTTGCAACGTGCCGATCGACGACATCGCGACGCTCGTCGCGTTCGCGAGGCGCCAGGAGGTTGGGCTGACGATCGTCGGGCCCGAAGCGCCGCTCGCCGCCGGCATCGTCGACGCGTTTCGCGACGCCGGGCTGCGCATCTTCGGTCCGACGCGCGCCGCGGCGCAACTCGAAAGCTCGAAGGATTTCGCGAAGGCGTTCATGGCGCGGCATGGCATCCCGACTGCCGCCTATCGCACGTTCACGAATGCCGATGACGCGCATGCGTATCTCGATGCCCATGGCGCTCCGATCGTCGTCAAGGCCGATGGCCTCGCTTCGGGGAAGGGCGTCGTCGTCGCAATGGACATCGGCGAGGCGCATGCCGCGATCGATGCGATGCTGACCGGCGGTGCGCTCGGGACCGCAGGCGCGCGCGTCGTCATCGAGGATTTTCTCGAGGGCGAGGAAGCGAGCTTCATCGTCATGGCCGACGGCACGCACGTGCTGCCGCTCGCGTCGAGCCAGGACCACAAGCGTCTCGCCGACGGCGACCGCGGTCCGAACACCGGCGGGATGGGCGCCTATTCGCCGGCACCGGTCGTCACACCGACGATTCACGCGCGAATCATGCGCGACGTCATCGTGCCGACGATCAGCGGCATGGCGGCCGACGGCATTCCCTATGCAGGCTTTCTCTACGCCGGCGTGATGGTCGACAAGTCGGGAACGCCGCGCGTGCTGGAGTTCAATTGCCGGCTCGGTGATCCGGAGACGCAGCCGATCATGGTCCGGCTGCGCTCCGATCTCGTCGCGCTGATCGAGCATGCGGTGAATGGCACGCTCGATCGCATCGAAGCCGAGTGGGACCGGCGCGCGGCGCTCACGGTCGTGCTCGCTGCCGATGGTTACCCGCAGACGCCGCGCCGCGGCGATTCGATCGACGGCCTCGAACGCATCACGCGCGAGACGAATCCCGACGTCACCGTGTTCCATGCAGGCACCGCGCAGGACGAGCAGCGCGTCATCGTAAGCGGCGGACGCGTGCTCGGCGTCACCGCCCTTGGCCATTCGCTGCGCCAGGCGCAGCGCGCGGCGTATGCGGCCGTCGCGTC
>JAICLP010000165.1 GCA_025925475.1 Burkholderiales bacterium
CGATGGCTTCGGCCAATCCGGTCAATCCGGAGCGCGTGGTGTGGGAATTGTCATCGCGCGTGCCGGAACGCGCGATCATCACAAGCGATTCCGGATCCTGCGCCAACTGGTATGCGCGCGACCTGAAGATCCGCCAGGGCATGATGGCGTCGCTGTCCGGCGGCCTCGCGACGATGGGTCCCGGCGTGCCGTACGCGATCGCAGCCAAGTTCGCGCATCCCGATCGCCCGGTCATCGCGATGGTCGGCGACGGCGCGTTCCAGATGAACGGCATGAACGAGGTGTTGACGATCGGCAAGTACTGGAAGCGCTGGTCCGATCCGCGACTCGTGATCATGGTGCTGAACAACCGCGACCTCAATCAGGTCACGTGGGAACAGCGCGTGATGGACGGCGACCCGAAGTACAAGGCGTCGCAGGACATTCCCGACTACCCGTACGCGCGTTATGCCGAAGATGCGGGCTTGCGCGGCATTCGCATCGACCGTCCCGAGGATGTGGGACGCGCATGGGAAGAGGCGCTCGCGAGCGACCGGCCGACCGTGCTCGACATCTACACCGATCCCGACGTGCCGCCGCTGCCGCCGCACGTGACGTTCAAGCAGGCGCGGCGCTTCGCCGAGTCGCTCGTCAAGGGGGACCCGAACACGGCCGGCGTCATTCGCGCGTCGCTCAAGGAGCTCTTCGCCTGAGGCGGGTGGATCGAGATGAACGACTCCCACGCTCGGATTGACTATCCTCGTGCTTCGCACTCGAGTGTTCGCCCTCGGGGCGGCCCGTCGGGCTCACGCGCTCGCTGCCCCCAAAGGGGGAGAAGTCAGTGGCTTGGGGCGGCCCGGCGCCACTGAAATGAAACGCGGCGTTCCGATCGAGCGGATCGAAGTCTCCGCGTACACGATACCGACCGACGCGCCCGAGTCCGACGGCACGCTCGAGTGGCACGCGACGACGCTGGTGCTCGTGCAGGCGAGCGCGGGGGGCGTCACCGGCATCGGCTTCAGCTACGCGAATCGCGCGACGGCCACATTGATCGCCGACACGTTGACGAGCGTCGCGCAGGGTCGCGACGCGCTCGACATCGCGGGCGCGTGGAGCGCGATGGTCGCGGCGATCCGCAATCTCGGCCGTCCTGGCATTTCGTCGATGGCGATCGCCGCGGTCGACAACGCGATGTGGGATCTGAAGGCGCGGCTTCTCGACGTGCCGCTCGTGCGCCTGCTTGGCGCTTCGCGCGATGCGATTCCTGTTTACGGCAGCGGCGGCTTCACGTCGTACACGATCGAGCACTTGCAGAAGCAACTCGGCGGATGGGCGCAAGCAGGCATTCGCATGGTGAAGATGAAGATCGGACGCGAGCCGTCCGACGACATCGCGCGCGTGCAGGCAGCGCGCGAGGCGATCGGTGCGGATACCGCACTTTTCGTCGACGCCAACGGCGCATACACGCGCAAGCAGGCGCTGGGATTCGCGAATGCATTCGTCGACTGCGGCGTCACGTGGTTCGAGGAGCCGGTGCCGAGCGACGATCTCGAAGGGTTGCGTCTGATTCGAGACCGCGGCCCGGCGCCGATCGACATCACCGCCGGTGAATACGGCTACGACCTCGTCTACTTCCGGCGGATGTGCGAAGCGGGCGCCGTCGACGTGCTGCAGGCCGATGCAACGCGCTGCGCGGGCATCACCGGGTTCGTGCGTGCAGCGACGGTTGCTCGGTCGTTTCATCTGCCGCTGTCGAGCCACTGCGCGCCGTCGATCCATGCGCATCCGTGCTGTGCGGTGGACGCCGTGCATCTCGAATACTTCCACGATCACGTGCGAATCGAGCGGATGCTCTTCGACGGCGCGCTCGAGCCGGTCGATGGCAAGCTGGTTCCGGCGAACGATCGGCCGGGCTTCGGGCTCGCGTTCAAGGCCGCCGACGCGCGGAAGTATCAGATATGAGCGCCCACGCTTGGTCACACGATCCTCGTGCTTCGCACTCGGGTGTTCACCCTCGGCCCGGAAATCGGGTTCAGACACCATTTGTCGGGCAGTACCACGATGAATGCGACTGCAGCGTTCCGATAAATGGTATCTGACCCCGATTTCCGCGCGCTCGAGCGCGATCTCGTCGCGAACGTCGACGGCGAGGTTCGCTTCGACATCGGCAGCCGCGCGCTCTACGCGACCGACGGCTCGAACTACCGGCAAGTGCCGATCGGCGTCGTCATTCCGCGCACCATCGATGCGGTGATCGCGGCGGTTGCCGCGTGTCGTCATCATGGCGCGCCGCTCCTGTCGCGCGGTGGCGGCACGAGCCTTTGCGGGCAATGCTGCAACGTCGCCGTCGTGCTCGACTTCTCGAAATACCTGAATCGGATCGTCGAGCTCGATCCGCAGCGCAAGATCGCCTATGTCGAGCCCGGCTGCGTGCTCGACACGCTGCGCGACGCGGCCGAGAAGCATCATCTGACGTTCGCGCCCGATCCGTCGACGCACAGCCATAACACCCTCGGCGGGATGATCGGCAACAATTCGTGCGGCGTGCATTCGGTGATGGGCGGCAAGACCGTCGACAACGTGTTCGAGCTCGACGTGCTGACCTACGAAGGCGTGCGCTTCACCGCGAAGAAGCTCGACGACGACGAACGGACGCGCCTCCTTGCCGGCAACGACAGCGTCGCGGAAATCCATCGCCGCCTCTACGCGTTGCGCGACCGCTATGCCGACGAGATCCGCATACGCTTCCCCGACATTCCGCGCTGCGTGTCGGGCTATGGGCTGATCCACCTGCTGCCGGAGAACGGCTTCGACGTCGCGCGCGCGCTCGTCGGCACCGAAGGCACGTGCGTCGTCGTGCTCGGCGCCAAGCTGCGGCTCGTCGACAGTCCGCCCGGACGCTCGCTCCTCGTGCTCGGCTACCCCGACGTCTACAGCGCCGGCGATCACATTCCCGAGATACTGAAGCACGGGCCGATCGGGCTCGAAGGCATCGACGACAAGCTCGTCGCCGACATGAAGGCGGTGGGTTTGCATCCCGACGATGTCGAGTTGCTTCCGAAGGGCGGCGGCTGGCTCCTTGCCGAGTTCGGCGGACGCGATCGCCAGGATTCGCATGCGAAGGCGCGCGCTTGCATGGAGGTAGTCGCGAGGGCGGCGAATCCGCCGACGATGAAGCTCTTCGATGATGTCGCGCAGGAGAAGATGATCTGGACCGTGCGCGAAGCGGGCCTCGGCGCCACCGCGCATGTGCCCAACAAGGCGATCACGTGGGAAGGCTGGGAGGACGCGGCGGTTCCGCCCGAGCGTCTCGGCGACTACCTGCGCGACTTTCGCAAGCTCCTCGATCGTTACGACTACGCAGGCGATCTCTACGGCCATTTCGGCCAGGGCTGCGTGCACACGCGAATCGACTTCGACCTCGAGACGCACGCGGGCATCGAGAAATTCCACGGCTTCCTCGATGATGCGTCGAGCCTCGTCGTCCGCTACGGCGGCTCGATCTCCGGCGAGCACGGCGACGGTCAGTCGAAAGCGGAGTTCCTGCCGAAGATGTTCGGGGCGGCGCTGGTGCGCGCGTTCGGCGAGTTCAAGGCGATCTTCGATCCGCGCGGCAAGATGAATCCGGGCAAGGTCGTCGACCCCTACCTGCCGACGCAGAACCTGCGCCTCGGCGACACTTACGCACCCAGGCAGCCGGTGACCTTCTTCAAGTATCCGAAGGACGCGGGCGTCTTCAGCCGCGCGGCATTGCGCTGCGTCGGCGTCGGCAACTGCCGGCAGCATCATCACCAGACGATGTGCCCGAGTTACCGAGTGACGATGGAGGAGAAGCATTCGACGCGCGGCCGCGCGCGGCTGCTCTTCGAGATGCTGCGCGGCGATGCGCTGACGCACGGCTTTCGCGACGAGAACGTCAAGGAGTCGCTCGATCTTTGCCTCGCGTGCAAGGGATGCAAGGGGGACTGTCCGGTGCACGTCGACATGGCGACGTACAAGGCGGAGTTTCTCGCGCATTACTACGCGGGACGATTGCGGCCGCGCTCGGCGTACCTGTTCGGCTACATCGATCGCTGGGCGCGACTCGCCTCGCACATGCCCTGGCTCGTCAACACGCTGATGCAGGCGCCGTGGTCGGCGCGCATGGCAAAGTGGGCCGCGAACGTCGCGCCGACGCGGCGCCTGCCCCGCTTCGCCGACGAATCGTTCCAGCACCGGTTCGCGCGTCGCGCCACCCCGCCGCGCAAGAGCGACTCGACGGTCATGCTGTGGCCCGATACGTTCAACAATTACTTCCATCCCGAGACCGCGCTTGCCGCCGTCGACGTACTCGAGGCGGCGGGCTTCGCGGTGAGCGTTCCGTCGTCTCCCGTCTGCTGCGGACGGCCGCTCTACGACTCGGGCATGCTGGATGACGCCCAGCGCTACCTGCGACGAATCCTGCAGCGATTCGAGTCGCAGATCGACGCGGGCATGCCGTTCGTCGTGCTCGAGCCTGCCTGCGCCGCAGTATTCCGCGACGAGATGACGAACCTCTTTCCCGGCGACGAAGTCGCGAAACGGCTTTCCGCGCAGACGTTCCTGCTCGGCGAGTTCCTCGCGCAGCGTGCGCCCGACTTTTCGCCGCCGCACCTTTCGCGAAGCGCGATCGTGCACGGGCATTGCCACCAGAAGGCGATCATGGGCATGAGCGACGACGAAGCGCTGCTGCGCAAGATCGGCGTCGATTACACGCTGCTCGATTCGGGCTGCTGCGGCATGGCGGGCTCGTTCGGATTCGAGCGCGACAAGGCGGCCGTATCGGTTGCAATCGGCGAGCTGGTGCTGTTGCCCGCGGTGCGCGGCGCGGCATCCGACTGTCTCGTGATCGCCGACGGCTACAGTTGCCGCGAGCAGATCGCGCAGTGCACCGATCGCCACGCGCTGCATCTTGCGGACGTCGTTCGGATGGCGCTGTCCGGCACCGTCGGGGAACGACCGGCTGCGCCGGCGCCGCGAGAGGTCGCCAACCACGCGGTTTCGCACTGACGGCCGAGAGCCATGCGCGCAAAGGCGATCGGCGGGGGCGGCGAGCGAACGTGGGCGCTGGTGTTCGCAACCGGCGATGAAGTGATGTCGTCGCTCGCCGATTTCGCGCGCAGGGAGCAGCTTCGCGCCGCGCGGTTCACCGCGATCGGCGCGTTCCGCGGGGCGACGCTCGGCTATTTCGACTGGGGATCGAAGCAATACGAGAAGATTCCGCTGCGCGAGCAGGTCGAGGTGCTGTCGCTCGTCGGCGATGTCGCGCTCGAAGGCGATGCGCCGAAGATCCATGCGCACGTCGTCGTCGGCAAGCGTGATGGAACCGCGCACGGCGGTCATCTGCTCGAGGCGCACGTGCGGCCCACGCTCGAGGTGATGCTGATCGAGTCGCCCGCGCGCCTGCAGCGCCTGTTCGATCCCGAATCGGGGCTCGCGCTGATCGAGATCGATCCCGCGAGATCGAGCCGATGATGAATGCGTTCGGCGAGACGCGGCGCGCGCAGCGGCGTGCGGCTGAAGTGGTCGTCGTCACCGGCGCAAGCGCGGGCGTCGGCCGGGCAGCCGCGCGCGCGTTCGCGCGGCGCGGTGCACGTGTTGGCGTGATCGCGCGCGACCCCGAAGCGTTACGCGCAACGTGCGACGACATCGAGGCGCTGGGCGGCGAGTCGGTGATGTGCGTCGCCGACGTTTCACGGCCGGCCGAGGTCGAAAGCGCCGCGGCGATGATCGAGGATCGCCTGGGGCCGATCGACGTCTGGGTCAACAACGCGATGGTGACCGTCGTGTCGCCGATCGCCGAGCTCGAGGCCGACGAGGTGCGCCGCGTGACCGAGGTCACTTATCTCGGCACCGTCAACGGAACGCTCGCCGCGCTGCGCCGAATGCGTCCGCGCAATCGCGGCACGATCGTGCAGGTCGGCTCCGCGCTCGCGTATCGCGCGATTCCGCTGCAGGCGCCCTATTGCGGCGCGAAATTCGCGATTCGCGGCTTCACCGACGCGTTGCGGAGCGAGCTTCTGCACGATCACAGTCGCGTGCACGTGACGATGGTCCAGATGCCGGCGCTCAACACGCCGCAATTCGACTGGTGTCGAACGCGGATGCCGCGCACGCCGCGTCCGGTGCCGCCGGTGTTCCAGCCCGAGGTCGCCGCCGAGGCGATCGTCTTCGCCGCGCATCATCGCCGGCGGGAACTCTTCGTCGGCGGCCCGACGATGAAGGCGATCTGGCTCAACAAGTTCATCCCGGGACTGCTCGATCGCTACCTTGCCGACTTCGGCTACTCGTCCCAGATGTCGCCCACCCCCGTCGAACCCGGCCGGCCCGACAACCTGTTCCAGGCCGTGCAAGGCGATCGCGGTGCGCATGGCCGCTTCGACGCCGAGTCGCGGTCGGTCAGCGTCGAGCTCTGGCTTGCGACCCACCGCACGCTCGGCGTCCTCGCGCTGGCCGGTCTCGCGGGCGCGGTGCTCGCATTGCGGAGGGGGTCAGAGACGAATTTCCCGGAGCGAAATTCGTCTCTGACCCCATTTCGGTTGCCAGGGAGAATTCGCCACTGACCCCATAGCCGTTCGCCGGCCCTTGCGCCACCGGCGCGATGCTACTATTGCCGCTCGCGTCGTGTTCCGGCTGATGTGATTCACAACGATCCCGAAAACGGGCGTCGCCGCAGCGTCCGATGACGGCTTTCCTGGCACCGCGCCGGCTGACGATCGCCACCCGCGAATCGGCGCTGGCCATGTGGCAGGCCGAGCACGTGCGCTCGCGGCTCACGTCGCGCTGCCGCGGCACCGCGGTCGACCTCCTCGGCGTCACCACGCAGGGCGATCGCATCATCGACCGGCCGCTCGCGTCCATCGGCGGCAAGGGCCTCTTCATCAAGGAGCTCGAGAACGCGCTTCGCGATGGCCGCGCCGACCTCGCCGTCCATTCGCTGAAGGACGTGCCGATGAACCTGCCCGACGGCTTCGTCCTCGCGGCGATCTCGGCGCGCGAGGACCCGCGCGACGCGTTCGTCTCGACGCGGTACGAAGCGCTGTCGTCGCTGCCCGATGCGGCGATCGTCGGCACGTCGAGCCTGCGCCGCGAGGCGCAACTGCGGGAACGGCATCCTGCGTTTCGCATCGAGTCGCTGCGCGGCAACGTGCATACGCGGCTGCGCAAGCTCGACGAAGGCCGGTACGACGCGATCATTCTCGCCGCGGCC
>JAICLP010000263.1 GCA_025925475.1 Burkholderiales bacterium
AATCGCCGCCTCGCCCTGTCCTTCCTGGTAGGCGATCACGTTGTCGATCGCGGCGAACGCGATGTCGGTCTTGCCGTCGAGCACCGATTTGACGAGAAAGCCCGAATTCGGCGTATACGCGAGATCGACGTCGATGCCCTGCGACTCGAAGAGACCGTTGCGCTGCGCAACCCACATCGGCAGGTTCCAGCCGCCGTCGAATGCGAGGACGTGGAGCGTCGCAAGCGCCGGCGGCTGACCCTGCGCACCGGCCGCCGACGCGACGCACGCGAATCCCATGGCGACGAGCACTGCGAGGAGGTGCCTCATGACGCGAACTCCTCCAACGAACCGAGATCATGGGAGCGCGGAGCATGTTACCGCGCCGTGTGGAACCTAATACCGATAGAACCCGCGCTTCGCCTTACGGCCCAGATACCCGGCCGCGACCATTTCCTTCAACAGCGGGGCCGGCCGGTATTTCGGATCGTTGAAGTCGGAATAGAAGACGTTCATCACCGCAAGCATCACGTCGAGGCCGATCATGTCGGCAAGCGCGAGCGGTCCGATCGGATGGTTGCAGCCGAGGCGCATGCCGTTGTCGATGTCCTCGGCGGAGGCAAGTCCCTCTGCCAGCGCGAAGATCGCCTCGTTGATCATCGGGCACAGGATCCGGTTGACGACGAAGCCGGGGCTGTTCTTCACGACGATCGGCGTCTTGCCGATGCGCTCCGCGAACGCGTGCACCGCCCGCAGCGTCTCGTCAGACGTCTGCAGGCCGCGGATCAGCTCGACGAGCGCCATCATCGGCACCGGATTGAAGAAGTGCATGCCGACGAAGCGCTCGGGCTTCCGCAGCACCGCCGCGAGCGCGGTGATCGAGATCGACGACGTGTTCGAAGCGAGGATCGCGCGCTCGTGCGCGAGCGCGTCGACGTCGCGGAGGATGCGCAGCTTGAGCTCGAGGTTCTCGGTTGCCGCCTCGACGATCAGGTCCGATCGCGCGAGATCCTCGTAGGCCGTCGTTCCGCGCACGCGCGCCAATGCCGCGATGCGCGCGTCGGCCGTTATCTTGTCTTTTTTTGCGAGCCGCTCGAGGCTGCCGTCGATTGCCGCGCGGCCGCGATCGACTGCGGTCTGCGCGACGTCGACCATGACGACGTCGACGCCCGCGACTGCGCATGCCTGCGCAATGCCGCTGCCCATGGTTCCGGCGCCGACGACGCCGACCCGTTCGATCTGCATTGCGCTTCCCGGCTCACGAATGCTCGTGCGCGCATTATGCCTTGGCGGCCGGATCCTTCGCGCGCATGGCGGCTGCACCCGCGTCGTTCGGTGGCGCGTGCCGCTGCGCGACAGCCCGTTTTCGAGCGGTGGCACGCACCGCTGCGGCGGCAACGCGCGGCGGCGCTGCACGAAGGCCGGCGAGCATCGCATCGATCAGCGCCGGTGCGGCGGCGCGCAGGTCGAACGCAGCCGGATCGAGCACCCACTGATCCATGATGCCCTCGATGTAAGCGTGCAGCGCGCGTGCGGCGAGCGCCGTGTCGGTGTCGGGCGGAAGCTGGCGCTTGTCGACGGCCTGCGCAAGCACGCGCTCGACATGCAGCAGGCAGTCGCCTCGGTCGCGCCGCCCGCGCTCGGCGATCGGCGCCACGTCGGCGGTTCGCTCGGTCTTGTGAAACATCACGTCGAACACCGCCTGCGCGCGCGCATCGCAGGCGAGTCGCGCAAGCGCAGCGAGCGCGAGCTCGCGCAGCGTCGCGAGCGGGTCGGCGTGCAGCGTCGTCGCGGCGCCCTCGAGCATCGTCTCCAGCGGCAGCGTCGCGCGCTCGCACATCGCTGCATACAGGTCGGACTTGTCGCGGAAATGCCAATAGACGGCACCGCGCGTGACGCCCGCCTCGGCGGCGACCTGCGCGAGCGAACTGCCGGCGACGCCGCGCTCGCGAAACACCCGTTCCGCCGCGTCGAGCAACTGCTCGCGAGTGATGGCCGCCGCCTCTTTCGTCCTCCGTGCCACCGCACCCTCCGCTGCCCGCCTTGCCGCAGGCCCCCTGGCGTGCAACAAACGAAACTTTACAAACAAACGCGATTGTATGTATGCTACCCGGCTTGCACAAGTTGCACTGCAGCAAAATAGCCGGCGAGTCACCGCTCCACCGCAGCAGGACCGCGCCAGTTCGTTCATTCCAGCGCGCGGCACAACCGCGCCACCGTTCCACGAAAACTCGGTGCGGCAAACCGCGCCATGTTCTCCGGGAGCCGCATGATGTCCGTCGCATTGCATCGTTCGTTCCGCTTTCTGCCCGTCATCCTCGTCCTCGCAGTCGCAGCCTGCGGCAAGCCGCAGCAGCAAGCCGGTGGCTTCCACGGCTTTCCACCCGCCGCAGTGACGGTCAAGAAGGTCGAGCCGCAGACGTTCCCGGTGACCTTCGAATACGTCGGCCAGACGCAGGGCTCGAAGGACGTCGAGGTGCGCGCCCGGGTCACCGGCATCATCGAAAAGCGGCTGTACCAGGAAGGCTCGTTCGTCAAGGCCGGGCAGCCGCTCTTCGTCATCGACGCGCGTCCCTACGAGGCGCAGGTGAACGCCGCGAAGGCGGACCTCGCGCGGGCACAGGCGCAGAAAGCGCAGGCCGACCGTGAGCTCGCGCGGTTGAAGCCCCTCGCCGAGCGCCACGCGATCGGACAGAAGGAAGCCGACGATGCCGCATCGAACGCCGACTTCGCGTCCGCGGCCGTCAAGTCGGCGCAGGCGAAGCTCGCCGAGCTCAACCTGAATCTCGGCTACACGAAGGTGGTCGCGCCGATTTCGGGCTTGACGAGCCGCGCGCAGAAGTCCGAAGGCAGTCTCGCGACGCAGAACGAGACGCTGCTCACGACGATCTCGCAGATCGATCCGATCTGGATCGTGTTCAACGTTTCCGAGAACGAGCAGCTCCGGCTCAACCGCGCCGTCAGCGACGGACGCCTGCACCTGCCGAAGGACAACGCATACGACGTGACGGTGAAGCTCTCCGACGGCTCGACGTTTCCGAAGCAGGGCAAGATCAATTTCGCCGACACGCGCGTGAACCCGACGACCGGCACGTACGAGATGCGTGCGGAGATTCCGAATGCCGACGGCGCATTGAAGCCCGGGCAGTTCGTTCGCGTGGTCCTGCGCGGCGCGTCGCGTGTCGACGTGCTCGCCGTGCCGCAGGTGGCCGTGCTCGACGGTCCGCAGGGCAAGTTCGTCTATGTCGCCGGCAGCAAGGACGGCAAGGACGTCGCGATGCCGCGTCCGGTCGCCGTCGGCGACTGGGTGGGTGCGAACGGCACGAACGAATGGGTGATCGAGTCGGGGTTGAAGGCCGGCGATCCGGTCATCGTCGACGGCGTCGCGAAGCTGATGCCCGGTGGGCCGATCAAGCTCGGCTCCGACGCGGCGGCGAATGCCGCGACGGCGGCGCCCGCGTCGCCGCCTTCGAAGGAAAGCGCGGCGTCGTCGAGTTCCAAGCCGAAGTCCTGACCACGGCCTTTTTCAAGGCCATAAGGAACGCCCATGCTCTCGCGCTTTTTCATCGACCGCCCGGTCTTCGCGGTCGTCCTCGCGACGTTCATCGTGCTCGCCGGCCTCGCGGCGATGCGCTCGCTGCCGATTGCGCAGTACCCCGAGATCGCGCCGCCGGTCGTCACCGTGCAGGCCGTCTACCCTGGCGCATCGGCGCAGACGCTCGAGCAGACCGTCGCGTCGCCGATCGAGAACTCGATCAACGGCGTGCCGGGCATGATCTACATGTCCTCGACGTCGGCATCGAACGGCATCGTGTCGATCCAGGTGACGTTCGACATCGGCACCAACGTCGACATCGCGGCGGTCAACGTCAACAACCGCGTCAATGAAATCCTGCCGCGACTTCCCGAGGAGGTGCGCCGGCAGGGCGTCAGCGTCGAGCGCGGCAGCTCCGCATTCCTGCAGGTGCTCGCGTTCTATTCACCGGACGGCCGCTACAACGACCTCTTCACGTCGAACTACGTGAACCTGAACGTGCTCGACGCGCTGAAGCGCCTGCCCGGCACGACGAACGTTCAGATCTTCGGCGCGCACGACTACGCGATGCGGATCTGGCTGAAGCCCGACCGGATGGCGCAGCTGCATCTGACGCCGACCGACGTCATCAACGCCGTCAACGAGCAGAACGCGCAGTTCGCTGCCGGCAAGATCGGGCAGTCGCCGTCGCCGTCGAACCAGGCGCTCGTCTACACGATCACCGCGCAGGGACGGCTGACCGAGCCGTCGCAGTTCGAGCAGATCATCGTGCGCGCCAATCCCGATGGCTCGACGGTGCGCCTGGGTGACATCGCGCGCGTCGAGCTCGGCTCGAAGGATTACGAGTTCATCGGCCGCTTCAACGGGCGCGACGCGACGCTCGTCGGCATCTTCCTGTCGCCGGGGGCGAATGCGCTCGACGTCGCGAAGAGCGTGCGCGCCGAGGTTGCACGGCTCGCGACGCGCTTCCCCGAGGGCTTCACCTACGCGGTGCCGTACGACACGACGAAGTTCGTCGAAGTGTCGATCCGCGAGGTGCTGAAGACGCTCGGCGAGGCGATGATCCTCGTCTTCCTCGTCGTCTACCTGTTCCTGCAAAGCTGGCGCGCCGCGATCATTCCGTTCGCCGCCGTGCCCGTCTCGCTGATCGGCGCATTCGCCGGCATCTACGCGCTCGGCTATTCGATCAACACGCTGACGCTCTTCGCGATGGTGCTCGCGATCGGCATCGTCGTCGACGACGCGATCGTCGTGCTCGAGAACGTCGAGCGGCACATGCGCGAGGATCACCTGCCGGCGCGCGACGCGGCGATCA
>JAICLP010000326.1 GCA_025925475.1 Burkholderiales bacterium
CTCCGCGCCTGGTCGGTGCCTGGCTGCGCTTCGATGCCGCGCGCACGTTGTTCGTCCACCGACCCCAGCACGACGGGCTTGCGATGGTCGTGGTAGAAGCGGTGACGGGGCGTGCCGGACTCGAGCACGCGCGGCGGCGCGTGCAGGCGAACACCGTGCTCGTAACCGTACAGCACGTGCACGACGTCGGTCGCTTCGTCCCACCAGCGAATGCTCATGTCGCCGGTCGCGAACAACTCGCGCAACTTGTCGCCCACGACGTCGATGATCGCCTGGAAGCCGAGCTCGGCGGCGACCGCGTGCTGGATGCCATTGATCACCGCGAGCTCGGCATTGCGCTCCTCGGTCTCTTTCAGCAGACACTGCGTTTCGTCGAACAGGCGTGCGTTCTCGAGCACCGTGCCGAGCGTGGTGCCGATCGTGGTGAGTACCTGCAGGTCGGCTTCGCCGAACGCGTGCTCGCGTTGATGGTCCTCGAGCACGATGATGCCCAGCACGCGCTGGGCGCCACGGATCGGTGCGCCGATGATCGAAAGACTCCAGTCGGTTCCCGGGACAGCGGTGCCGACGCCGGCTGCCACCTGCTCCGCATGCGTTCCCAGATAGGAGCCCACGCCTTCGTGCAGGAGCCGCATCAACGGCTTGTTCGTGGGGCGTACCTTGGCGGGCGGTCCTTTGGGCAAGTGCCTGCCGTGCTCGACGCTGTAGAGCTGCACGACGGTGTTCGCTTCGGGATCCCACCAGCGGATGCTCAAGTCCTCGCTGCCGAACATCTCTCGCAGCGTATCGCCGACGAGATCCACGATCGCCTGGAAGCCGAGCTTCGCGATCATGCCCTGCTGGATGCGGCCGACCAGCGCGAGCAGCGAGGCGAGCTGCGCGGCCTTCGGCGCGCGCCGCGATCGCGCAGCAATTGGCGCGCGGGCGCCAGAAGCGATGCCCGAAGCTTCGGCTTTCTTCCGCTCGGTCGGCGCCACGGCCCGCTTCGCCTTCGACATTTCAGCTCGTCTCAGCGTGGGCGCGCCGTCACGTTGTTGAGTGCCGCGACGAGCGCTTCCACTCGGATCGGCTTCGTCACGTAATCGTCCATTCCCGCCGCCAGGCATTGCTCGCGATCGCCCTGCATCGCGTTGGCGGTCATGGCGACAATCCGCGGCCGCTCGCCCGTCTGCCACTTCGCCGTGATGCAGCGCGACGCCTCCAGCCCGTCCATTTCGGGCATCTGCACGTCCATCAGCACGACGTCATAAACCTGGCGCTGCACCGATTCGATCGCCTCGATGCCGTTCGACGCGAGGTCGGCTCGATAGCCCATCTGCTGGAGGATACGCAGCGCCAGCTTCTGGTTGACGACGTTGTCCTCGGCCAGCAGGATGCGCAGCGGGTGGCGAATCGCCATCGCGGGATCGAGCGTGCTGTTCTTCGACGCCGCCCGCGCGGGGCGCGGCGCTTCGTCACGCGCGAACAGTCCGGCGAGCGTATCGAAGAGCTGCGATTGGCGGATCGGCTTCATCAGGTAGGCGGCGAAGAGCGCGTCGCCGTCGCCGACCTCGCGCCGCCCGAGGGAGCTCGCGAGCACGATCGGGAAGCGAACGTCCCGCTCGCGCATCGCGCGCGCAAGCGCGACGCCGTCCATGCCGGGCATGTGCATGTCGACGATCGCGAGGTCGAAGCGCGCGCCGCGCCCGACCAGCGCCAGCGCTTCCTCCGGCGATGCCGCCGATTGCGCCGCCATGCCCCATTTCAGCGCCTGCAGGTCGAGCACGCGGCGATTCGTCGCATTGTCGTCGACGATCAGCACGCGCTTGTCTTCGAGCGCCGGCTGCACGCCGACGAACTCGCGATGGCGCGCTGCCGGCAGGTCTCCGATGTCGGCGACGATGCTCACGTAGAACGTCGATCCCTTGCCCTGACCCTCGCTTTGCGCCCACATCGTGCCGCCCATCAGCTCCGCGAGGCGCCGGCTGATCGCAAGGCCGAGTCCGGTGCCGCCGTACTTGCGCGTCGTCGACGAATCGGCTTGCGAGAACGACTGGAACAGGCGCCGCATGCCGTCGGCCGACAAGCCGATGCCGGTATCGCGGACCGCAAAAGTCAGCTCGCTTCGCGTCGCACCCGGGAAGGCCTTTGCCGTCACCGTCAGCACGACCTCGCCCGAATCGGTGAACTTCACCGCGTTCGAGAGCAGGTTGAGCAGGATCTGGCGCAGCCGCGTGACGTCGCCGACGATCGCGGGCGGCACCTCGCCTTCCAGCACGTACGCGAGATCGAGCTGCTTCTCCACCGCACGCGCGCTGACGAGATCGAACGCCGACTCGACGCATTCGCGCAGGTCGAACGGCTGCGTCTCGATGTCCATGCGTCCCGCCTCGATCTTCGAGAAATCGAGCACGTCGTTGATGATCGTCAACAGCGCGTCGCCGGAATCGCGGATCGTGTTCACGTAGTCGCGCTGCTCGTGGTCGAGCGACGTGTCGAGCAGCAGGCCGCTCATGCCGATCACCGCGTTCATCGGCGTGCGGATCTCGTGGCTCATCGTCGCGAGGAATGCGCTCTTCGCCTCGTTCGCCGTCTCGGCGGCGGCACGCGCTTCCTGCGCCTGGCGGAAGAGCCGCGCGTTCTGGATCGCGATGACCGCCTGGTCCGCGAACGTGCTCAACAGCGCTTCCTCCTTGTCGCTGAACGTTCGGGGCTGTTCGCGCAAGACGCAGATTGCGCCGATGCCGCGGCCCTCCCAAAGCAGCGGACTGTAGATCGACGTGAACCGGCCAAGGCGCGCGCTCAGGCTGTCCATGCCGGGATACTCCCTCGCGGCCGACTCCGCATCGGTGACCCTTATCGTGCGTCGCTCGCCGATTGCGCGCCCCGTGAATGTCTTCTCGACAGGCATCGAGCCGATTTCCGTCGCGATCACCTCGAACGCCGCGCCGCGCCACGCTGCGGGATACACGCGGTCGTCGTCGCGAAGCAGCATGACGGCGACCTGGTCGCTCGCGAACAACCGCTGGCAGCTGTCGAGGATCTTGTCGAATACCGGCGCGGTATCGGCGACCGAGCTGCTGATCACCTGCAGCACCTCGGCGGTTGCCGTCTGCTGCTCGAGCGCCTGCCGGGTCTCGTCGAAGAGCCGTGCGTTCTCGATGGCGACCGCAGCCTGTTGCGAAAGGCCGACCAGGAACTCGAGCTCGGCATCGTCGAACACTCGGCCGCCGGTCCGCCAGACGGCCATCGCGCCTTTGACGGTTCTTCCTGCCATCAGCGGCGCAACCATCAGCCGCTCGTTCTCTTCGCGACCGGTGCCGGCGATCTGGATCGCGCGCCGGTCGGACGATGTGTCGTTGATGAATTCGGGGCGTCCGGCGGCCAGGATGCCGCCGATGATTCCGGCGCCGGCCTTGATCTCGGTCGCGCGGATCTGGTCCGCGACCGAGCCGATCGCGACGATCGCGCGATAGTTCCGGTCTTCGCCGACGGGCAGGAAGATCGCGCTGTTGTCGCAGTGGAGAAGTTCCTTCGCGTGATGCGCGATCCGGTCCATGACGACGCGCAGGTCGAGCGTCGACGAGATGTCGCGTCCCACTTCGGCGAGCGCAGCGGTCTCGCGCGTGCGCCGCTGCGTCTCGTCGAA
>JAICLP010000171.1 GCA_025925475.1 Burkholderiales bacterium
AGCAGCTTGTCGCCGAGCTCGTTGATCGCCTGGTCCCAGGTGATCTTCTGGTACTTGCCGTTGACGAGCTTCATCGGCGATTTCAGCCGATGCTCGCCGCGCCCGTGCTCGCGGATCGCAGCGCCCTTCGCACAGTGCGCGCCGAGATTGAGCGGCGAGTCGAACACCGGCTCCTGGCGCGTCCACACGCCGTTCTCGACGACGGCGTCGACCGAGCAGCCGACCGAGCAGTGCGTGCAGACGGTGCGATGCACTTCGCGCTTGACGTTCGCGTTGTCGTCGGCCGCCTGCGCCTTGCCCATCGTGCCGTAGGGCAGTTGGCTCGCGAAGGCGCCGACGCCGGCGACCAGGCCGGAACGCTTCAGGAACGCGCGGCGATCCATCGTCGCGATCCGGGCACCGATGCCTCGGGATAGCCGCGGTCCGGCTGCGCGGGCGGTGTCGGTCTTGCGCGTGAGCAGCATGATTCGTCTCCTGCTACGAAGTTGGATGACGCTTTCCCAGTTCAAACGCTCCGGGAACGGAGCTCGCGACTAGATGCGGGTGGTCGCGTAGTAGGTGCGTACGTGGTCGGATTCCTGATAGCCCTGCGACGCAGGCTTCGCTTCCGGCGCTTCGACGACCACCGCCGGGGCGGCGGCGAGCGCGCTCGCCGATGCGGCACCGGCTGCGCCCGCGCCGAACGCCATCAGGAAGCGGCGTCGTTTCGTATCGGGGGAAACGGCGGCAGTCTGCTCCGCCTTCGAAACATCGCGGTACGATGTATCGCTCATGCTGACCCTCCAAACAGGTTCCGTGCGCGTAATCATCCGTCCATGGCGAGTGCATCACGGTCCAGCGCCATGTATTGTTCGGTGAATTCTCCTACGTGCACATAGTAGTTGGCAATAGTGTTTCCCTTCATTGCACTGCAGCAAGGAAAGACCCAGGACGAAATGTAACGCTCGAAAAACGCTCGCTGCGTTGCAACCGGCGCCGGCTTGCGCTCGTCGTGGCCGGCGATCAGCAGGCGCATCGTCTCGCACAGCGCCGAGAGGTGGTCCTCGAGCATCGTGACGTCCGCACGGCGGGCAATCCCGAGTGCGCGAAGCTCACCGCGCAGTTCTGCAAGCGGCCTTTCCATCATCGCGCCGGTCAGCCAATGCGAAGCGTGCAGGTTGACCTCGCTCTTGCCGACGCCGATGAAAAGGTCCGTGTATTCCTGGCTCGCCGCGTCGACTTCCATGACGCCGCTCGCCGCGACGAGGCCGCTCCAGGCGCGGGCGAACGGCGAATCCCCGGCGATTGGCTCGGCGCCGGCAATCGCCTGCAAGAGGCGCGCATCGGGCCCGTCGGCGTAAAGCCGCGCGAGGAGCGCGTAGAAGTCGGCGCGACTGCGGTCTTCGGGGGACAGCGGGTGGTGGAGCGCGACGGCAGTGGCGTGCATTGCGTTGGGGTCTAGACGTTCCTGATATCGGCCACCCGCTCGTTCGTCATCAGGTCGACGACGCGGCAGTCGGCGCACATCTTGAGCCGCTCGAGCGCGCCCTCGGCGGCGAACATCGAATGCGCGCGCAGGCGCTCGATCATCGCGCCGACGACCTTCTCGGTGCCCATCGGCTTGCCGCAGCGCACGCAGGCGAAGATCTTCGCTTCGTTGAGAACGCGCGGCGCGCGCGCTTCGGCCGACACGTCGAGACGCGGGACGAGCGCGATCGCCTGCTCGGGGCACGTCGCAACACAGATTCCGCACTGCACGCAGTTGCTTTCGATGAAGCGCAGCTTCGGCGATTCGGCGTGATCGAGCAACGCCGCTTCCGGACACGCACCGACGCACGCGAGGCACATCGTGCAGCGCCCGCGATCGACGTCGATCGCGCCGAACGGCGAGCCGGCGGCCAACGGAATCGGATTGCGCGGGACCGGCGCGTGCGATGCGAGATGCTCGAACGCGTGCGCGAGCGTGCGCCGCTTGTCGTTCGTCGCCGCGAACGTCGCAGCGACCCGCGGCGGCAACGCGACCGGCCAATTCCACAGCGCTGGCGCGGGATCGCCGGCGCTCGCATCGATCAAGCGGAAATGCTCGCCCTGGTAGCCCTGTTCGTTGGCGATCGTCTCGGCGAGCGACATCTGGAACCGCAGCGCCGCGAGATACTGCGGCGCCTCGCGCCCGGTCGCGAGGACCCCGATGCTCGAGGCGCCCCACGCAAGCGCGGCCATCCAGACGTCGATCCCGACCGATGCGACGTGCTCGATCGCAATCGGCATCAACCGCGCCGGCAGGCCGCGACCACGGCGCGCGAGCGACTCGAGCAGCGGCTCCGAATCGGCGGCATGGAACAGAATCCCGGCATCGCGTCCGCCTGCCCGCTCGTACGTGGCGAGCAACGTGCGCACGCGGGCGCCGATTTCCGCTGCGCTTGGATACGCATAGGTAATCGCGCCCGATGGGCAGACCGTCGTGCAGGCGCCGCAGCCCATGCAAAGGTGCGGCTCGACCGCGATGTGATCGCCGTCGGCACGAATCGCGAGCGTCGAGCAGACGTCGATGCATTGCGTGCAGCCGGTTTTCTCGGAACGGCTGTGCGCGCAGATGGACGCCTTGTACGCGAAGAACTTCGGCTTCTCGAATTCGCCGACCGCGAGCACGATCTCGGCCGCCACCTTCGCCTGCGCGAGGGGATCGGCCCCCGGCGCGAAGTAGCCCTGCGGCGGCTGGTGCTGGCGCAACCATGGCGTCGGCGACAGATCGAGAACGACGTCGAACTGGCCGCTACGGGCCGTGTCGCGCCGCGTGAAGTCGATCGCGCCGACGACGCCGCACGCGGCGACGCAGTCGCGATGGGCCTTGCAGCGATCGAGGTCGACCTGAAAGTCGTTGCCGATCGCGTGCTCGGGGCAGGCGACGACGCATGCGTTGCAGCGCGTGCAGAGGTCGAGGTCGATCGGATTCTGCTGCGTCCATTTCGCCTCGAACGCGCCGAGCCAGCCGGAAAGCTGCGTGAGCTGCCCGGAGAACACGCTGATCTCGCGCGCACCGCGCAACTCGGCGCCGCGCGAAGCGCCGGTCGCCAGCACCGTTACCGACAACGTTGGGCGCAGAACCTCGGCCCAACGCAGTGCGACATCGACTGGCCCGATGATCAACAGCCGGCCCTCGGATTGGTAACTGACGACGAGCACCGGCTCGGGATCGGGCAGCGCGGCCGCCGCGAGCAGCGCGGCGATCTTCGGCGTCGCATGCGGCGCCTCGGCCGACCAGCCCGCTGTTTCGCGGATGTTGACGAAGCGAATCGTGCGGACCTGACCGACCTCTTCGGCGATCTCGCCCAGCAGCCGCTGCTCCTGCGTGCAGGCGACGAGCATGTCACCGCGCGACGCATCCTTGAACCGGCCGAGCTCGCGCTGGCACATCGCCGTATGCACGGGAGGCGCCGCAACGCCGGCCGCGCGCGCGATCGCCTCGGCGTCGAGCGGCATCGTGCCGTTGCAACTGCAAAGAAAGACGTTCTTCTCGGCGATGCTCATTCGGTCGGCTTGATGATCGAAGTCAACGTCGGCGCCGGTACGTCGACGTCGTTTCCGACGGGTGGCACGGCGGCGTCGATCGGGATCGACGTCGACGCGTCGACCGTCGGCGCACCCGCAACGTCGCCGGTCGCATCGCCCGTGTCCGTCGCATTGGTCGCAGCAACGGCCTCGTCGGGAACGTCCTCGACGAAGCCTTCGGCGCGCACGCGGGTTTTCGGCGGGTCGAAGATATAGCGGGCCTGCGCCAGCGTGCGCGCGAGCTCGGGCTCCAGGGGGCTCGGCTTCGAATAGTCGTCGATGTAGACGTCGAGTCCGTCCATCACGTTGAAGCGCGGATGCCGCAGCAGCTTGCGCAGCGCCGTCCGCTTGAGCGCCTCGTCGACGCCGGGCTGCATGAACGGCGAGAAATCGGAGTCGATGGTCAGCGACTCGAGCGGCGGCAGCGGTATTGCAGATTCAGCCGCGGCCGGCTTCGTGGCGATCGATTGGTTTGCAGCGCGTGGCAATGCCGCCGTCGGCACGTCGGCCGGCGTAACCGTCGAAGGCGCCGCGGCCGCTTTCGGCGCCACCTTCGCCGGGGAACCGATGCGCTGCAGCTCCGGCTCGCCGCGCGCGGCGGCGTGCTTGCGCTGCGACCAGCGGCGAAGCGAAAAGCCGGTCGGTCGCGATGTATCGCCCATGGTCAGAGCTTCGCGCGGACGTTGTCCGGCGCAGTGGCGGCGGCGTCACCGACCGGATCGTTGCGGCGCACCTTGCGGCGCGGCTCCGGCTTGTAATGCGCGGCAATGAACGGCCGCATCCAGTCGGCGATCGCCGGCAGCATCGGCACGCCTTCGACCTGCTCGCCCCCATCCATGTAGCGCCCTGCCTGGTTGTAGCTGACCGTCAGCAGCACCGGCCGCGCTGCAGGCATTGCGCCGTCGTCGAAGAAGCGCCACATGACGAAGATGCACGGCGCGGGCGCCGTCAGGTTCAGGAAATAGCCTTCGGCCTCCGTCGGATGCAACTCGATCTCGAAACCGCGGCAGCGCCACCGGTTCTCGCCTTCGGCGACACAGGGCAGGGAGCCGGGGACCGCGTTGCGATCGGGCTTCGGCGCAGGCGCCACCGGGATCTCGACGGCCACCGGCTGCCAGCGCTCGCTTGCCCAGCGGCTCGATAGCGGAATCCGCTCGATGATGACGTCGACCGGTTGAGTAAGCGGTTGCATCGTCCGTGGGGTTCGTCGTGACGCCGTTCGCACCGAAAGCGTGCGTTGCCGATCATACAACCCGAAGGAGCGCAATTGCCCCGTCTGCTAACATCGATCATCCCCATGGCCACCGTCATTCCGCTCACGGATGTACGCGGCGCGGCGAGCGCCGGCGCGCGGGATGCGTTCCTGCGCGAGGCGGCCTGTATGCCGGCTGCCGAGGGTTCGCCGCTGCCCCTCGATGCCCGCGGCCGGGCGCTCCACGATTTGCGCATTTCGGTCACCGACCGCTGCAATTTCCGTTGCGTCTACTGCATGCCGAAGGACGTCTACGGGCGCGACTTCCCGTTCCTGCCGCATGCTGAAATCCTGACGTTCGAGGAGATCACGCGCGTCGCGAATATTTTCGTCGGCCTCGGCGTGCAAAAGATCCGGCTGACCGGCGGCGAGCCGTTGTTGCGTCGCCGCCTCGAGCGGCTCGTCGAGATGCTCGCCTCGCTCGGGCACATCGACCTGACGCTCACGACGAACGGTGCATTGCTCGCCAAGAAGGCGCGTGCGCTGCGCGACGCGGGGCTTGCGCGAGTAACGGTGAGCCTCGATGCACTCGACGATCGGACCTTTCGCGCGATGAACGACGTCGATTTCCCGGTCGCACGTGTGCTCGAAGGCATCGATGCGGCACAAGCCGCGGGGCTTGCGCCGCTCAAGATCAACGCGGTCGTCAAGCGCGGACGGAACGAGCATGCGATCGTGCCGCTCGCGCGCCATTTCCGCGGCAGCGGCCACATCGTGCGCTTCATCGAATACATGGATGTGGGCCACACGAACGGCTGGCGCATGGATCACGTCGTGCCGGCCCGCGAGATCGTCGCGATGATCGACCGCGAATTTCCGCTGGCGCCGGTCGATGCCAACTACGCGGGCGAAGTCGCCCAGCGCTGGCGCTATCGCGATGGCGGCGGCGAGATCGGCGTCATCGCATCGGTCACCCAAGCCTTCTGCCGCGACTGCACGCGCGCACGGCTCTCGACCGACGGCAAGCTCTACACCTGCCTCTTCGCCGACAGCGGTTACGATCTGCGGGCGCTGTTGCGCGAGCCGTACTCGGATGCGCAGATCGGCAATGCGGTCGCCGCGATCTGGCGCCGCCGTGCCGATCGCTATTCGGAGATTCGGACGGCGGCGACGCCGCGCGAGTCGCGGGTCGAGATGTCGTATATCGGGGGCTAGCATTCTTCTCACCCACGCCGCCCGCCCCGCGACGTTCAACGTCACCGCCGTCGACGAGCATGGCGAGGTCCGCGACGTTCCGATCGCCGGCGAGCACGCGCTGACGCTCTACGTCGACAAGCAGGAGATCCTGACGCTGATGACGCTCGGTGCGGCACCCGAGGCGCTCGCGATCGGCTACCTTCGCAATCAGCGTCTCGTCAAGAGACTCGACGAAATCGTCGCGGTGCAGGTCGATTGGGAAACCGATTCGGTGGCGATCACGACGCGGCACGGCCTTACCGATCTCGATGCGAAGACGTCGAAGCGCACGAAGACGAGCGGTTGCGGCCAGGGCACCGTCTTCGGCGACCTGATGGAAGACATCGACAACGTCAGACTGCCGCGCGAAGCGACGCTCACGCGATCGGCGCTCTACGAATTGCTCGACAAGGTACGCACGCACGAGACGATCTACAAGCAGGCGGGTGCGGTCCACGGTTGCGCGCTCGCGTCGAACGACGGCGTGCATTCCGACATCCTGCAGTTCGTCGAGGACGTGGGACGCCACAACGCCGTCGATGCGATCGCCGGCCAGATGTGGCTCGACGGTTGCGAGGGCGACGACAAGATTTTCTACACGACCGGGCGGCTCACGTCGGAGATGGTGATCAAGGCGGCGCAGATGAACATTCCGTTCCTCGTGTCGCGCTCGGGGCTCACGCAGATGGGTTACGAGATCGCGCAGAAGGTCGGCATGACGATGATCGGACGCGCGACGAATCGCCACTTCCTCCTCTTCACCGGCGCCGAGCGCTTCCGCGCACAGGAATGAGATCCCCACGCTTGCCGCTGTCGCGGCTGCGCGGCCCCCAACGGGGGAGCAATGCGCGCCTCGGGGCGGCCCTTCGGCGCGCATGGAAATGAGCCCCCCACGCTTGCCGCT
>JAICLP010000046.1 GCA_025925475.1 Burkholderiales bacterium
ATCCTTGCGCAGCACATCGTCATACGTGAAGCAGCGGTCCACCATCGCATTGCGGTCGTTCTCGGGCATGCTTTCGAACTTGCCCGGTTCGATGTAACCAAGGCATACGAATTTCATATCTTGTCCTGTCATGAGGTTAGGCGTCGGGGTTTCACATTCTCCCAACCCATGGTCGTTCGGCGAGCGCTGGATTCGACAGGGCTATCGCATAAAAATACGCTGACTCGGCTGGTCCCGTTTTTCCGCCGGGTTTGCTAAGCTGTCCCGACTGCGATTTCGCGTCGCAGAGAAGCCGTGGTCCCATTCGCATTCTTGCACTGTCGATAGAACCCCGCGGCCGTACCGGCCGTGATCCTGGCGAAGCGACCTGCGGTCTGGGGGACTTCGAAGCCGCCCGAGCCCTGTTGAACGAAAGCTTGCGCATCCTCGAACGGTTGGGGGATCGCCGTATCGTCGCGATGTGCGTGAACAACCTCGCCGCCGTCGACTACGAGCAACGCGATTTTGCGTCGTCTCGCGGCCAGTTTGCGATGATCGACTTCGCATTACAGAAGTCCACCGATCACGACGAGAAGCGTCCGCAGTCGCCTTGATCGCTTGCCAGCGAACCCCGCAGGCGCTCGATCAACCCCGAATGCCGGCTCGTGCGCGCATCGATGCCGTGCGCCAATACGTCCGCATCGCCCACGATGACGACGCGCTGCCGCGCTCGCGTCACCGCCGTGTAGAGCAGTTCGCGCGCGACCACGCGCGATCGCTGCGCCGGCAGCATCAGCATCACGTCGTCGAACTCCGATCCCTGCGCCTTGTGCACGGTCATCGCAAAGGCCGTGTCGTGTTCGGGCAGGCGCGCGGGCGCAATCGCTCGGAACATTCCGTCCGCGTCGGCGAAATGCACCATCAGATCGCCGTCATCGTTCGGCAGCACGATTCCTACGTCGCCGTTGAAGAGCTTCAGCACGTACTCGTTGCGCAGGATCATCACCGGCCGGCCGGGATACCAGGGAAAACGCGGCCCTGGGTCGAGCGGATGGGCGAGCGCTTCGCGGAACCAGCGCGCCAGCGCGTCGTTGATCCCCGAGACACCCCGCGGACCCTGGCGCTCCGCGCACAACACGCGAAAGCGCGCGAAGGCGCTGAAGATCGTGCCCCGATCGGTCGGAGCCGACCTGACCGCATCGAGATAAACGGCGTACGCGTCATGCGCACGCATCATCGTCGCGGCTTGCGGCACGCGCGTTGCATCTTCGAGCCATGTCACCGACGAGTTCGTTTGAGAGCGCAGCCATGTGAGCGTGCGCTCGGCATCGCCCGCATTGATCTCGGCGGCAAGGCGTCCAATGCCCGAATCCGGCGCGAAGCGGAAGTTGTCGCGGAACCAGACGACGCTGTCGTGCAATGGCGTCGCGTCGGTCGCCGTCGGCGGTGCAATGCGTTCGGCCGCTATCCCGGTGATCTCGGCGAGACGCTCGCGAATCGCCGCGCTCAATGTCGGGTCGGCGCAGATTTCCGAGAACACTGCGCCGGCCTCGACCGCGGCCAATTGATCCTTGTCGCCGAGCAGGATCACGCGCGCGGCATCAGGCACGGCTTCGAACAGACGTGCCGCAAGCGCAAGATCGAGCATGGACGCTTCGTCCACGACGAGCACGTCGATGGGCAGCGGATTGCCGGCGTGATGGAGAAATTCGCCGGACGGCAACATGCCTAGCAACCGATGGATCGTGAACGGATCCCCGGGCAAGCGCGCGACGATCTCGGGCGGAAGCGCAGCGCTTTGCGCACGAATGGCATCGAGCATCCGCGCGGCGGCTTTTCCGGTCGGCGCCGCCAGTGCGATCCGGCATTCGGGATCCTGCTCGAGGAGGCATATGAGCAGGTTGACGATCGTGGTCGTCTTGCCCGTGCCCGGTCCGCCACTGATGATCGTGAGCCTGCGCAGCATCGCGAGCGCGACGGCGACCTTCTGCCAATCGAGACGGCCGGGGAACCGCTCGGCGTTGCGGCCGAAAAGCGCGTTCAGCCGCGAACGCAGCGGCCCGCTCGCAACGCCGTCGAGCGGCGCGCGGGCGAAGTGCATCAGCCGCGCCGCGAATCGCCGCTCGTAGTCGAAGTAGCGATGCAGGTAGAGCCGATTCTCGTCGTCGAGAATCAGCGGCAGATTCGACGGCGCTTCCGGTGTGCCTATGACGTGCGTTTCGAGCAGGTGCTGGCGAGCGGTCGATGCGTCGATGCCACTCGGCCATTCGATTTCGCCGAGCGGCACGCACACATGGCCCGACGATGTCGCAACGCTCGTCCGGTACGCCGCCTCCTGCACGATAGTCACCGCTTCCTTCGTCGCACCTCGCTCGCGCGCCCACTTTGCGGCGCGCTCGGCAAAGCCCTGCGCGAGCCAGTGCTCGGGTGCGATATCGCCTTCGGGGATCATCGCCGCACTTCCTTCACGGGCGCGCCGAAGACGCGCTCGAGCTCGTGAAGGGTGGGCGCCGACGGCCGATGGAAGTACACGCCGGTCGACGTGCCGTCGGCGCCTTTCCAGTCCGGCCGCACGCCACGCACGAACAGGTAGAGCACGCCGCCGAAATGCGTGTCGTACCGGTAGTCGCGCAGCCGCTTTGCGAGATAGCGCGTGAGCGCCAGCGAATAGAGCAGCGACTGGAGGTGATAACCATGCTGCGCCATCGCGATGGCAAGCGCGGCCTGTTCGTAATCGCCCGGAGAAAATCCCAGATGATTCGATTTCCAGTCGAGCACGTAGTAGCGGCCCGCGTGCTCGAACACGAGATCGATGAAGCCCTTGAGATAGCCTTCGAGCCGACCGAACACGAGCCGATCGACGGCATAGTCGAGCGACTTGAGCGCCGCGTTGAGCGCATTCGCGTCGACATCGTGTGCCGGCAGGTTGAACTCGAGCTCGGCGAGGCGCCTGTCGCGCGCGATCGCATCGAGCCGGATGCCGTCGGGCAGAGGCGTACGCACGACATCGCCGATCATCCGCAACATCATGCGGCGCAGAAGCGCCGGCTGCTCTGGATCGGGCACGCCGCGCAGCGATACCGGGTGACGACGAAGCGCATGGTCGATCGCATCGTCCCACCCGCTTGCGTCGGTGAAATCGATGCGCTCCAGCGCGGCGTGCAGGCAGTCGCCGGCACCGGCGCCGCGCGGAAAACGCAGGATGTCGTCGGAAGGCGTGTCCTGGAGCGCCGCGACACGGGCCCGCACGAGAGCCCCGTCGTCACCCGCGGTCGCGTCGTGATCGAGCGCGGCACCCTCGCTCACTGCACCGTATTGCAGGCCGCTGAAGCTGCTGATCCGCCACGGCTCCGCGATGCGCTTCGGGGGCAAAGGCGCGCCGAGCGTGTCCGGTGCGATCCACGCGGGTGGCACGCGCTCGCCGGTGACCATCGGCACGGGCGATGCTGCGACGTCGGGCATGAGATCGACGCCGATTCGCGCCCACGCATCCTCGATCGCCCGCGTCGTGCCGTCACCGTCGAGCCATCGCTCGGGCTCCATGCCATTGCCTGCGACCAGCCAGTTCAAAAGCCCGCACCGCGTCTCCTTCGGGGCGTCGCCATTCCTGGTCGCCTTGCCGTAGCAGCCCGCGATCAGGTAGCAGCGATGGCTCGCGCGCGTGAGCGCGACGTAACCGAGCCGCAGGCTTTCGGCGCTCGACTCGAGCTTGATGCGATCCTTGACCTTCACGGCTTCGGCGCCGAGCTCGGCATCGTCGCGAAAGTCGATGATGGCGCGGCCTTCGTCATCGTGGTATTCGCGACCCTCGATGTCGTTGCGCTGGCGCTGGAACGCATCCCAGAGATAGGGGCAGAAGACGATCGGATACTCGAGACCCTTGACCTTGTGGATCGTGACGATCTGCACGAGGTTGCGGTCGGATTCGAGCCGGAGCTGGGCAACTTCGTCGCGCGCGTCGTCTCGTCGCTGTGCATGGAGCCAGCGCAGCAACGCGTCGGGCGCGTTATGCGTTTGCGCCGCGTCATGCAACAACTCGCCGAGGTGCAGCAGGTTCGTGAGCCGACGCTCGCCGTCGGGACGCGCGAGCATGCGCGCGGCCACGCGTTCGTGCGCGAGCATCTCACGGTACATGACGCCGACGCCTTTGGCGAACCACGTGTCGCGGTAGTCAAGAAAGCGTTGCACGTGCGCGATCAGCGCCGATTCGTCGCCACCGAGCGCGGCGATCTGCGCGGCATCGAGGCCGACGATTTCGGTGGCGAGGGCCGCGCGCAGCAGGCCGTCGTCGCCCGGCTCGAGTACCGCGGCGAGCATGCGCTCGACGTCTTCCGCATCGGGCGACTTGAAGACGGTCGCCTGCGAGAGCTCGACGCTCGCCACGCCGAGCGCGGCGAGCGCCTGCTTGATCTCGTCGCCTTGCCGATGCGAGCGCACGAGCACGGCAATGTCGTGCGGCGCGAGCCGCTCATCGTCGAGCGTGATCTCGCCGGCGGCCGATGCACGCAGCAATCGCGCAATCTCGCCCGCGGTGGCCGTGGCCGCCGCATTCAGCGCCTCGCGACGGATCAGCGGCGTGCCATCACCGAAGCGTGGAAGCATCCAGATGCAAAGGTCCGCGCTCGCGCCCGAACGATCCTCGAGCCGCTTTCGCTGTTTCCGGCCGAGCGAGACGTCGCGATAGTCGAGACCCTCGAGCATGAACGCACGCGCGTTGCCGTCGAACAGCGCATTGATCGCCCTGATCAATCCCCGCGTCGAGCGCTGGTTGTCGGCGAGCGTCCATTGCGCGCTCACATCCCGGGCCGCGCGCAGATACGTGTGCAGGTCGGCGTTGCGGAAGGCGTAGATCGCCTGCTTCGGATCGCCGACGAGCAAAAGCGACGCGCTGCCGGAGCCGTGGATCGCGCGGAAGATCGCGAACTGCACCGGGTCGGTGTCCTGGGCCTCGTCGATGAGCGCCGCGGGAAAGCGCTGGCGCACCGATTGCGCGAGCGCCTCGCCGCCGCTTCCTTGCAGCGCGCGATGAAGGTTCTGCAAGAGATCGTCATAGGCGGCAAGCCGCGCCTCACGCTTGCGCCTGCGGAGCTCAGGACCGGCCTCGTCGAAAAGCGTCCGGACAAGACGCAGGCGCGCGCGATCGAGGTGGATTTCCGCCTCCTCGCGTGCAGCGATCAGCGCGTCGGCCAGCTCGAAGAACGCATGGCGTGGCGTCGTCTGGTTCTTCTTCGTGCACTTCTCGAGACAGGACGCCGACAGGAGCTCCGGCTTGAACTTCTTCCAGTTGACCGGCGCAAGCGCATCGTGTCCGAACCAGGCGTCCCAGCCGGCGGCCGCCTGTTGGATCGACTTCGATTTGTACTGTTGCCCATTCAATGCCGGGAGCGCCGCCTGCGCGACACGAAGAATATCGTCGCGCTGCATGCTCCAGGTCGTGCGCGCCTGCTCGAAGCACGCATTCAGTCGATCGACGTCGAAGTCGAACGGCGCGTCGATCGCGTCCGGCCATCGCACTTGCGCGAGCGGCTTCGCGAGATGACGCTTCAGCAATTGCGCCAGCGACTCGGGCGTGACGCGCCTGGCATCGAGCCACGCGGCAAGCGGAGGCGGACAGCCGTCGGCGGCGATGTGCCGGCGCCAGAAGTCGTGGACGACCGCGAGACGCAGTTCCGAATCGTCGGGCTGGATGTCGAGCGCGAAGGGCAAACCGGTCGCGAACGGCGTCTCGGCAAGCGCGCGCTGGCAGAAGCCGTGGATGGTGAGAATCGCCGCTTCGTCGAACGACTGCAGCGCGAGATCGAGACGCTTCTGCATGTCGATGCGCGCCAACCCGCGCTCCTCGAGCGCTGTCGCGAGCGAGGACACGAACGGATCGGGATCGGCGCGCGATCGTCCGCCGACATACGCGAGCATTTCGGCGATGCGCGCACGGATGCGCTCGCGCAACTCTGCAGTCGCGGCGTTGGTGAACGTGACGACGAGGATCTGCGTAACGTCGAGGCCGCGCTCGAGGAGCAGTCGCAGGTACAGTCCGCAGATGTTCCACGTCTTGCCGGTGCCCGCCGATGCCTCGACGAGCTGGATGCCGTCGAGCGGGCAGCGCAACACGTCGAAGGACGCAGGCCCGGGGGCGCGTTTTCCGGACGCGGGAGGATGCGTTGTGCCGGTCATTCGAGGCGCGGGTCGTCGATGCTCGCGAGAAGCGGCTCGAAAATGGCTTGCGCGCATTCCTCGAACTCGGCGTCGAGCGGATCGATGACGCTGCGCAGCGCAAGGCGGTAGCCCGCGTAATCCTTCTCGCCGCCGCGCGGTGGGTAGCCGAACCACTGCTTTGCCGCCCGCCCGAGGTCGCGGTCGTGGATCGCGTATTCCCATGCCGAGCGCGCAAAGAAATGCAGGGGTGCGCAAAGGCCGCGTCGATACAGCGCGAGCAGCGTTTGCACGTGCGCCGCCGCGTCGGACACCGGTTGCAGCACGAACTGGCCGTCGCGCGAGTGCCACCGCGTGACGAGCGCGACGCCGGTCGGCGCGAGGACGTTCAGGAACAGATGCGTAAGCCATCCGTCGAGATAATCGGCCGGCCTCGTATCGCTGTAGCGAAAGCGCAGAAGCCCGTCGGCGCGCAGATCGCCGAACGCGCCGGAAAGCTGCCACGCCTCGCCGTCCAGCACGAAGTCCACGGTCCCGGCGACCGGAGGGACGCAGGGCATCGCGAGCGCGGGCGCGAGATCGCGGGTGAAAGCGTCGAGATGCGCAAGCTCGCGGTCGAGCAGGCGTTCCCCGAGGCTCCCGGGCGGATATTCGGTGCCGGCGCACGCGAGCTCGCGAATCGCGTCGGCTGGTGTGCCGCGCAGGTACAACGGAAGCAGGCGCTTCGCGAGCGCAGCGCGTGCCTCCTTGTCGGCGACGAACGGCTCGTCGTCACGCAGCTCCTCGTCGACCTCGTCGAGACGGATGCCGAGGCGCGCCCGCAGCAGGTACGCGCATGGATAGCGAAAGAAGTGGCGAAGCTGGTCGAGCGTGACGGCACGCCATTCGCCGCCGGGACGCGCAAGCGGTGCAGTGAAGAACGGCGAGAGCGGCTCGAGTACCTCGTCCTCGTCCATCAGTTCGTCGTCGAGCACGTTCGCATGCGCGGTGACGTGGGTGACAGACGGCCCCGTTGCCACTTCCCGCGCGGAAGCGCGCGCGGCTGCTCGAAGCTGTTGGCGTAACGCATCGCAATATTCGGCGTTGAAGCTGCGCTTGCGCACGTCGTCGCTGCTGAAGGCGTCGACGGAGAACGGCTGCAGCGGATGCTCGACGACAAGACGCCTGCGCGCCGTTGCAAGCGCGTGTCCGTCCGCATCTGCACGAGCGACGGCGGGAACGAGGCCGTCCAGCAGCTCCGACACGAGCACCGACGGCGGCAGCGGCCTGTTGTCGCGAATGCTGCGGCCCGCATAGCTCACGTAGAACCGCTCGCGCGCGGCAAGCAACAGATCGAGAAACACGTTGCGGTCATCGTCGCGGCGCTGGCGATCGCCCGCCCGCGGCGCGACCGCCATCAGATCGAACTCCGCGGTGCTCGCGATGCGCGGCCACGCGCCGTCGCTCATGCCGACGACACAGATCACGCGATACGGCAGATCGCGCAGGCTGGCCATGGCGCCGAACGTCACGGCGCCCCCTGGCACGCCGCCGCGGGCGGGATCGTCGAGCACCGACTCGAGTGCCGCGCGCACAACGTCGAGTGGAATCGCGCCGCGTACCTCGCCCGCGTTCATCGCCGCGCCCAGCTCGCCGATCGCCGCCTGGACTTCGCGGAAGTCCTCCGTTTCCTCGTAATCGGGCGCGAGGAACGTCGCAGTCACGTCGAGCAGCGTCTGCATCCACTGCGCTGCGTGCTTGTCCTGAACGACGTCGAGCCGCAGGCGCTCGAGCGCGCGGACGAAGCGCGAAAGGCAGCCGAGCGCGAGTGCATCGTTGCCCTGTGCATCACCCGCCGGCAGGCGATCGTCGAAGGGCGCGCTTGCGGCGTCGTACGGCATCGACGGCAACGCATAGCCCAGATAGAGCCGCTGCAAACCGTCGTCGAACGTGTATTGCGACAACGCGGGCACGCCGCATTGCTCGCGATGCCTAGCGTCGATTCCCCAGCGCACACCGGCGACACGAACCCATTCGCGGACGCGTTCGAGCGCCGCCACGTCGATGCCGAAGCGACGCGCGACGATCGGTTGCTGCAGCAACTCGGTCACCGCGCTGGCGGGAAAGCGCGACACCGCGACGGCGAGGAGTTCGAGCAGTGCGCGAGCGGCGTGATTGACCCTGCTGCTGCGCCGTCCGGTGACGGCATACGGAATGTGCCGCTTGCCGCTCGCCGTGCCGAACACGGCATCGATCAGCGGCGCGGCGTCGTCGAGCGCGGGCGTAACGACGAGGATGTCCGAGGGACGCGGCGGATTTCGGGCTGCGAACAGCGCGAGGAGGTAATCGTGCAGCACTTCGAGCTCGCGCGTGAGCGAGTGACAGACGTGCACCTCGACGCTGCGGTCGTCGGCTGCAGCGTCGGCAACGCTCCCCGGCTGCAGATCGCGGAGTTCGAGGATCGCGTTTTGCACACGCGCGAGGATCGACTTGCCGCGACTGCGCTCGAAGCGATCATCGTCGAGCTGCGCCTCGTCGTTGTCCACCAGCAGCGCAAGCTGCGCCTTGCGCTGCTTGCCCCATGATGCGAGCAGCGCATTGCCGACCTCGTGATAATCGAGCGTCCCTTGCGCGGCCAGGTAGGAGAGGCGCCGCCGATCGATCGTGTCGAACCAGTATTCGCGGCAGGGATTGAGCGCCGACACATGCACGTCGATGAACCGGCTCAACTGCCGCAGCATGTCGAGGTAGAGCGGGGCGACGCTCGGCAGGCAGAAGACGTGCACGGCATCGGGGATGCCGGCCCGGTGCAAAGCGTCGCGGCTTGCTGCGGCGACCGCGTCGAGGAATTCGGCCGCCGGATGCCGTCGGCGCGCACCGAGATCATTCGCGATGCGACGCCACAGTGCGGCCTGCCAGCGTTGATCGCCCGCGGCATTCACGTTGGCGCAATCGATCTCACGCACCGTTTCGCCTTCCGACCACGCCGCGAGCCAGTCGGCGCGATACGTGATGTACTCATCGAAGAGAAGTGCGGTGCGCAGCGCGAGGTCGTAGCGCATGAGGGCATCGGCTTCGCGCAAATATGTGCGGAGCCGCGGCTGCTCGTCGACGAATGCGCGATCGCCAAGGACCTCGAAGATGCGCCACCCGAGGATCGCCGGCGTGACCGGGGAGGCCTCCGCGACGGGCACCAGCCTTCCGATCTGACGCCAGAGCCACGCGCCGAGGAACGAGAATTCGACGTTGGCGCAGATACCGAACCGGTCCGCCGCGGCGAGCTCGATCTTGCGGCGTACCGCGAGGCTCGGAACGATCACCTGCTGCGATGCGAACGGCGACGACGGAGGATCGGCGAGCGCGTCGAGAAGGGCCTCGAGCAGTGTCTCGAAGCGGTTGGAGAAGCTGACCCGAAGCATCGATCGTTCGCGTGCGGCGTCGCGAATTCTAGCGTGTCGGCTCGAGATTCATCAGTGACGCCGCGTAACCGGGCGCGGTCGGCTCGTGCATGAAATAGATGTACGTCGTGTGCCAAGAGGTTTCGCGCAGCCGCTTCGCCCACCGCCGCAGATCGTCGTCGGCGTAGCTCTCGAGGCGCAGCCGAACGTAACCCCACGGTGCGGTTTCCACGAGCGGCGGCGGCTTGTCATCGCTGCGCTCGGAAAGGCACAGGGCGGCGCCCGCCGATCTGAGCAGCTCGTAGACGTCGTCGGCGAACCAACTGTCGTCGCGAAACTCGAACGCTGCGCGATGATCGTCGGGGAGCAGGGCAAGGAACGCCTGCAACCGCGGGACATCCTTCCTGAGGTTCGGGGGAAGCTGGAACAGCGCCGGGCCGCGCTTGTCACCGAGCGCTGCGAGCATGCGGTAGAAGTACTGCAGCGAATCCGCGGCCGACTCCGCCTTGAGCCGCGCGATGTGCGTGATGCGCCGCGGTGCCTTGACCGCGAAGCGGAAGTGCGCCGGCGTCGTCGCGGCCCAGTTTTCCAGCATCGACGCATTCGGCATCCGGTAGAACGTGTTGTTGATCTCGACGGTCGGCAATCGCGCGCCGTACCACGCGAGCATCCCGTCCGGCTTCATGTCGTCGGGATAGAACGTTCCCTTCCATTCCTTGAATGAATAGCCGCTCGCGCCGGCGACGAGGTTCGAGTTCGCCATATACTTTCCTTCCTGCGATCAGGCGCTCGGAGATCGCCTTGCTCGCCATGCACCGCTCGCGAGTGTAGCCCGCTTCCGCTTCCTGCCCGACGACGCATGCGCTGGACCGCGTTCACGGCTTCGCACATTACGCATGAACTTTCCCGATCCCGGCTTGCTGTCGATCAACACGGCGACGGTACGCGCGCAGTGGACGCTGCCGGAGGCCATCTCGGCACTCGCGCGACACGGCATTCGCGGCATCTCGCCGTGGCGCGACCAGGTGGCGAAGAGCGGCGCGAAAACGGCGGCGCAACAGATCCGCGATGCGGGACTGACCGTCACGGGCCTTTGTCGCGCCGGCATGTTTCCGGCTCCCGATCGCAATGGACGCCGAGCGGCGCTCGACGACAATCGCCGGGCGGTCGACGAGGCCGCGATGCTCGGCGCGCAATGCCTGGTGGTCATCGGCGGCGGATTGCCGAAGGACGCGCGCGGCGCGATCGTATCGAAGGACCTCGCCGGTGCACGCGAGATGGTGCGTGACGGGATCGGCGAGCTTCTCGACTATGCGCGTGGTGCCGGCGTGCCGCTCGCGATCGAGCCGCTGCATCCGATGTACGCCGCCGATCGCGCGTGCGTGAACACGCTCGCGCAGGCGAACGACCTCTGCGACGAGCTTGCGCCGAACGGAAGAGAGGGCCTCGGCATCGCCGTCGACGTCTACCACGTCTGGTGGGACCCGCATCTCAAAGCGCAGATCGAGCGCGCGGGCGCACACGATCGCCTCTACGCATATCACATCTGCGACTGGCTCGTGCCGACCGTCGACCTTTTGAACGATCGCGGCATGATGGGCGACGGCGTGATCGACTTGCGTCTGATCCGCTCGTGGATGGAAGCCGCCGGCTACCGCGGCATGCACGAAGTCGAGATCTTCTCCGCCAACAACTGGTGGAAACGCGACGGCGACGAGGTGCTGATCACCTGCAAGCTGCGCCATGAGCAGGCGAGCTGAGGCCGACGTGGATCGGGTCAGGCGTGCCCGGGTCGTGTCGGCGTGTCGAGCGGATTGCCGAGGCGCTTCATGTTCTTCTTGACGCGCTTACCGAGCTCGCGCTGGACCGCATCGACGACAAGGCCGATGCCGAGGACGATGCCGCTGATGCAGGCGAGCGTTTCCAGGGCGGATACGCTATCCGTGCGCGTCATCGCCAGCATCCCGTAGATGCCGAGCAGGATCGCGAGCACGCCGAGCCACACCTCGAGGCCCCCAAGCAGGTACCAAAGGGTCGCCTTCATTGCATCGTCCCTCGCCGACGCGGCCGTGGTTTTGGTCGATTTGAATTATCGTCCAATCGCGCGCGTCCGGCCAGGGCGGATGGTCGCCGGGGCGCGCCAGCCCGGTAGGGCACCCGGATAGAATCGTCCAATGCGCACGCCCGACACCGACGCGGATCCCGATGAAACGCGCGAATGGCTCGACGCGCTCGACGCGAGCGTGCGTGCAGGCGGCAAGGACCGGGGCGCGTACCTGCTGAAGCAGCTCGAGGCGCAGGCGCAGCATCTCGGCATCCTCGCGCACGTCCCGCCGTACTCCGCGTACCAGAACACGATCCCGCTCGAAGAGCAGGGCGCGTATCCGGGCAACCTCGCACTCGAGGAGCGGATCACGTCGATCGTGCGCTGGAACGCGCTCGCGATGGTCGTGCGCGCCAATCGCGCGTACGGCGAGCTCGGCGGGCACATTGCGAGCTATGCGTCCGCGGCGGAAATCTTCGAGGTCGGGTTCAATCACTTCTTCCATGGCGGCGCCGGTGAGCACGGCGCCGATCTCGTCTTCTTTCAGCCGCACTCGGCGCCGGGTGTCTACGCGCGCGCATTTCTCGAGGGCCGCCTGAGCGAAGCGCAACTCGCGAACTATCGGCAGGAAGTCGGCGGCAACGGACTGTCGTCGTATCCGCATCCGTGGCTGATGCCGCACTTCTGGCAGTTCCCGACGGGCTCGATGGGCATCGGCCCGATCAGCGCGATCTATCACGCGCGCTTCATGCGCTATCTCGAGCATCGCGGCATTGCATCGACGGGCGATCGGCACGTCTTCGGCGTGTTCGGCGACGGCGAGATGGACGAGCCCGAATCGATCGGCGCCCTGACGCTCGCCGCCCGCGAGGGACTCGACAATCTGACGTTCGTCATCAACTGCAACCTGCAGCGCCTCGATGGGCCGGTGCGCGGCAACGGCCAGATCATCCAGGAGCTCGAATCGCTGTTCGTCGGCGCCGGCTGGAACGTGATCAAGGTGTTGTGGGGCTCCGACTGGGACGCACTCTTCGCGCGCGACACGCATCACGCGCTATTGCGCCAATTCGCCGCGACGGTCGACGGCCAGTACCAGACGCTCGGTGCGAACGACGGCGCCTACAACCAGAGCCACTTCTTCGGGCTCGATCCCGAGCTGCGCGCGCTCGTCGCACACATGACGCTCGAGGAAATCGACGGGCTCACGCGCGGCGGGCACGATTTGCGCAAGCTCTACGCGGCGCTTCGCGCGGCGCGTGCGCACGAAGGACAGCCGACCGTCGTGCTCGCGAAGACGAAAAAGGGCTACGGCATGGGCGGTGCCGGCGAATCGCGGATGACGTCGCATCAGCAGAAGAAGCTCGACGTCGACGCACTCCGCACATTTCGCGATCGCTTCCATCTCGCGCTGTCCGACGAGGATCTCGCCGAAATGCGCTTCCTGTCGCTGCCCGAAGACAGTCCCGAGCTCGGCTATTTGCGTGCGCGACGTGCGGCGCTCGGCGGGGACCTGCCATTGCGGCGGACGGGGGCGCCGCCGGTCGCGATTCCGCCGCTCGATTCGTACGCGCGCTTTGCGACCGACGCGGCCGGGCACGAGATGTCGACGACGACGGCGATCGTGCGTCTGATCACCAACCTGCTCAAGGACCGCGCACTCGGCCCGCGGATCGTGCCGATCGTCGCCGACGAGGCACGCACGTTCGGCATGGCGAACCTGTTCCGGCAGATCGGCATCTATTCGCCGCTCGGGCAACTCTATGAGCCGGAAGATGCCGCGTCGATGCTGCGCTATCGCGAAGCGAAGGACGGGCAACTGCTCGAGGAAGGGATCACCGAGGCGGGCGCGCTGTCGTCGTGGGTCGCCGCGGCGACGTCGTACAGCGTGCACGGCGTCGCGATGCTGCCGTTCTACATCTACTACTCGATGTTCGGCTTCCAGCGGGTCGGCGACCTGATCTGGGCGGCGGCCGATCAACGCTCGCGCGGCTTCCTGCTCGGCGGCACCGCGGGCCGCACGACGCTCGGCGGCGAGGGTCTGCAGCACCAGGACGGCAGCAGCCAGCTCGTGGCTTCGACGGTTCCGAACTGCCGCGCGTACGACCCGGCGTTCGCCTGCGAGCTCGCCGTGATCGTCGACCATGGCGCGCGGCAGATGATCGAGCGTCAGGAAGACGTCTTCTATTACGTCACGGTGATGAACGAGAACTATGCGCAGCCGTCGCTGCCGCCGGGCGTCGCGGAAGACATCATTCGGGGCCTCTATCGCTTCGCCGCGCACGGAGCGAATCCGAAGCTGCGCCTGCTCGGCTCGGGAACGATCCTGCGCGAAGTCATGGCCGCCGCCGAGTTGCTGCGCGACGACTGGCAGATCGCGTGCGAAGTGTGGAGTGCGACGAGCTTCACCGAGCTCGCGCGCGAAGCGCGGGAAGTGGAGCGATGGAACCGGCTGCATCCGCATGATGCCGCCAGGACGAGCCACGTCGCGCGGTGCCTGCCCGGAACTGCACCGGTGGTCGCGGCGACCGATTACGTTCGCGCCTATCCGCAGCTGATCGCATCGTACGTCGACGCGCCGTTCGTGGCGCTCGGCACCGACGGCTTCGGCCGCAGCGATACGCGTAGCGCATTGCGCGCCTACTTCGAGGTCGATCGCCACAGCGTCGTCGTGGCCGCGCTCGATGCACTCGCGAGGGAGGGAACGATCGCGCGCGGCGTCGTCGCCGATGCGATTGCGCGCTATGGCATCACGATCGACGACCGGCCGCCATGGACGCATTGATCGGTCGCATTGGCGTCTTCGCGGCCGTGGCACTCGCCGCGCTCATGGCGTCGCCGATCGTGCACGCGCAGGTCTACCGCTGCAAGGGCGCGAACGGCAGCACGACGTATTCGGATGCGCCGTGCGCGCACGGCGGAGCGGCGATGAAGATTCCCGACGGCAGCAGTCGCGGTTTCGGCGACACGACCGTCTGCGGGCAGCTGCTGGACGAGACGCACCGGCTCGCTTCCGAGGAGCGCCGGGCGATGCAAAGCGGTGCGAAGAAGACCGACACAACGAGACGGCGACGGGCTCTCGTCGCCCAATACGAGCGGCGCTGCGCGAGCATTCACCGCTCGGCGCGATGAGCATGGGCGCTGCGCATTCTCGTCCGTTGCCCTTGGAAAGCCGCGGCCGTGGCCCCATAGTATTTCGAGCGATTTTCAAGTAGCGCTTGAGGGTTCGCGAAACCCGCGGATGCTCCTTTCATCACCGCCGGGCTTGATCGCGGCCCGACTCCTGCTCGGCTCTCCCACCTAAAGCGCACGGCGTGAGCCCGGCTTTCGTCTTTCGTTTCCGAAGGGATCTCATTGGCCAAGGAAGAAGTTCTGCAAATGCATGGTGTCGTCGCCGAGGTGCTGCCCGACTCACGTTACCGGGTCACCCTCGAGAACGGACACACTCTGGTCGCCTACAGCGCCGGGAAGATGCGAAAGCATCGCATTCGAATCATCGCCGGCGACAAGGTCGCTCTCGAAATCTCGCCGTACGACTTGACGAAGGGCCGGATCA
>JAICLP010000433.1 GCA_025925475.1 Burkholderiales bacterium
CGCTACGAGCGCGTTCTCGCGCGAAGGATGCGATGAGCGCCGAAGGGCCGCCCCGAGGCGCGAATTCCACCCCATTGGGGGGCAGCGATGCGGCGAAGCCGCGAGCGTGGGGGGATCATGCAAGCGCGAGCGCCGACTCGATGTCGCCGAGTGGCAGCGCGGCGGCGGGCCTGCACGATTCGCAGGCGGCCCCAAAAGTGGCGGCCGGCGACGACATCATTTCCTGCGCAGCGTTGACGCGCCGATACGGCGCCTTCACCGCCCTCAAATCGGTCGACTTTCGCGTGCGACGCGGCGAAGTGGTGTGCATCGTCGGCCCATCGGGGGGAGGCAAGTCGACGCTGCTGCGCACGATCAACGGCCTCGAGAGTTTCGACGAAGGGTCGATCGTCGTCGACGGCATCCGGTTGCCCGGCAATCGCGGCGACGTGATGCGGATACGGCGCGAAGTCGGAATGGTCTTCCAGAGCTTCAATCTATTCCCGCACATGACGGTGCGCCGAAACGTGGCGCTCGCTCCGATGCGGGCGCGAGGCGCCAGCCGCGACGAAGCGAATGCGCGCGCGGAGCGGCTTCTGCGCCGCGTCGGCATCGCCGACCAGATCGACAAGTATCCCGAGCAGCTGTCGGGCGGCCAGCAGCAGCGCGTCGCGATCGCGCGTGCGCTCGCCATGGAGCCGCGCGTCATGCTCTTCGACGAGCCGACGTCCGCGCTCGACGCGGAAATGGTGAGCGAGGTGCTGCAGGTGATCCGCGAGCTGGTCGGCACCGGCATGACGATGGTCATCGTCACGCACGAGCTCGGCTTCGCACGCGAGGCTGCCGACCGGATCGTGTTCATGGAGAGCGGAACCATCGCCGTCGAGGCGCCGCCGCCGCAGTTCTTCGCCAATACCGCCGACAGCCGGCTCGCGTCGTTCCTCTCGAAGATCCTGTGACGCGCGGCATGCATCCGTTCTTTCGTTGAGCGCGCCACCGCGCCAGGAGCAGCAATCATCATGTCCCGAGAGCCACTGCCGTTCACGCTGCGAAGCTTCCTCGCGCAGGTCGAAGCGAACGATCCGCAGGAGCTCTTGCGCATCAAGGACGCGGTGAATCTCGATTACGACTCCAGCGCATTCGTGATGGAGATGGAGAAGATCGGTCGATCGCCGGTCGTCTGGTTCGAGAACGTCGGCGAGTCGCGCTTCCCGGTCGTCACGAACGTGTTCGGGTCGCGGCGCCGCTATGCGTTGGCACTCGGCGTACCCGAGAACCGGCTGATCGAAGAATGGGCGTCGGTCAACGATCGTACGCTGGAGCCGGTCATGCGCAGCAGCGGCCCGATTCATGACGTCGTTCGCACCGGAACCGAAGCGGATCTTTCCTATCTGCCGGTCATGCGGCACTTCACCGAAGACGCCGGTCCCTACATCACCAACGCAATCGTCGTCGCCAGGGATCCCGATAGCGGCGTTCGCAATGCCAGCTTTCACCGGATGCAGGTCAAGGCGCCGAACCGCATCGGCACGAGCCTGCACAGCCGCAGGCATCTGTGGAACTACGTGCAGCGGGCGCAGGAGCGTGGACAGGACGTGCCCGTCGCGGTCGTCATCGGCGCGCATCCGCTGTTCACGTTCGGCGGCCTTTGGAAGGGACCGATCTCGACCGACGAATACGCGGTGATCGGCGGCATGATGGGTGCGCCGCTCGAGATCGTACGTTGCGCCACGGTACCGATCGAGGTGCCGATCGATGCGGAGATCGTGCTCGAGGGACGCATTCTCTGTGACACGAGAGAGCCGGAAGGTCCGTTCGCAGAGTTCACCGGGTACGCATCCGCGCGCTCGACCGAGCACGTGATCGAGATTTCGGCGATCACCCACCGGCGCGATGCGCTCTACCAGGACATCGTTCCGGGGATTTCCGACGAGCACACGAGCCTGCTCGCCGTC
>JAICLP010000238.1 GCA_025925475.1 Burkholderiales bacterium
GCGCGCGGCTGTCGCGTCTTCTGGCTCGGCACGCGCGACGGCATGGAAGCGCGGCTCGTACCGGCGCACGGCCTCGACTTCGAATCGGTGTCGTTTCGCGGCATTCGCGGCAAGGGTCTGCGCACGCTCGTGCTCGGGCCGTTCGCGCTGCTTCGCGCGTGCATCGACAGCATGCGCGTGATCAGGCGGCGGCGGCCGAACGTCGTGCTGGGCTTCGGCGGCTTCGCGTCGTTTCCGGGTGCGCTGATGGGCGTCGCGAGCGGCAAGCCACTGATCGTGCACGATGCGAACGCCGTCGCGGGTCTCGCCAATCGCATTCTCGCGTACGGGGCCGACCGCGTGCTGCTTGGTTTCCCCGAAGCGCTCCGTTCGCGCCACGCCACATGGGTCGGCAACCCATTGCGCGAAGAGATCGTCGCGCTCGCGCCGCCCGCGCAACGCTTCGCGGACCGAAGCGGACCTGTGCGCGTGCTCGTCGTCGGCGGAAGCCTCGGCGCTGCGGCGATCAACACCGCGCTGCCGGTCGCGCTTGCCGCGATCGCGCACGAGCGTCGGCCACAAATCGTCCATCAGACGGGCGAGCGGCACGTCGAATCGGTGCGCAAGGCCTATGCGGATGCCGGCGTCAGTGCCGTATGCGTCGCGTTCATCGACGACATGGCGGCGCGTTATGCATGGGCCGATCTCGTCGTGTGCCGCGGTGGTGCGCTGACCGTCGCCGAACTCGCGGCCGCCGGGCTGGGTGCGGTCATCGTGCCGCTGCCCGGTGCCATCGCCGACGAGCAGAGCGCAAATGCGCGTTTCCTGCTCGATGCCGGCGGCGCAATCGTGCTGCCGCAGGCCGAACTGCTCGGCGACGACAAACCGCTCGCTCGCGTGCTCGGCTCGATGACCCGAGCGGATGCGCTGACGATGGCGCAAAACGCGCATCGTGTCGGCAAGCGCGACGCGGCGGATCGTGTTGCGGACGTGTGCATCGCTTTGGCGGGCAGACACCAGAATGCGTCATAAGGTCAAGCGCGTGCACTTCGTGGGCATCGGGGGCGCCGGGATGAGCGGCATCGCGGAGGTGCTCGCGACGCAGCGCTATCGCGTTTCCGGTTCCGATTTGCATGAAAGCGCGGCAACGCGACGGCTGCGCGCGCTCGGCATCGACATCGCGATCGGACACGCAGCGACGAATGCGGACGGTGCCGACGCGGTCGTCGTCTCGACCGCCGTCGCGCAAGACAATCCCGAAGTGATTGCCGCGCGCGAGCGCGGCGTCCCGATCGTGCCGCGCGCACTGATGCTCGCCGAGCTGATGCGCCTCAAGCAGGGCATCGCCGTCGCGGGAACGCATGGCAAGACGACGACGACGAGCCTCATCGCGTCGGTGCTCGCGGAAGGCGGCCTCGACCCGACGTTCGTCATCGGAGGGCGTCTGCTCGCGGCCGATGCGAACGCGCGGCTCGGCCACGGCGAGTTCCTGGTTGCCGAAGCCGACGAATCGGACGCGTCGTTCCTCTATCTCACGCCGGTGCTCGCCGTCGTCACGAACATCGACGCCGATCACATGGAGACGTACGGCCAGGATTTCGGCAAGCTGTCGCGCGCGTTCGTCGACTTCGTCCAGCGCCTGCCGTTCTACGGCGTCGCGGTGCTCTGCATCGACGATCCGCACGTGCGCGCGATCGTCCCCGACCTCGCGAAGCCAGTCGTCACTTACGGCCTCGCCGACGATGCGCAACTGCGCGCATCCGACGTCGTCAATGCCGGCGGACGAATGCGCTTCGTCGCGCACGCGCACGGCATGCGGCCGCTTGCGATCGAGCTCGCTCTCGCCGGTACGCACAACGTGCGAAACGCGCTCGCGGCGATCGCCGTGGGTCGCGAGGTGGGCGTCGGCGACGCCGAGATTGCGCGCGCGCTCGCCGAGTTCAAGGGCGTCGACCGGCGCTTCCAACGGCACGGCGAGATCGCGCTGGCAGCGGGCGGCGCGTTCACGCTGATCGACGATTACGGCCACCACCCGGTGGAGATGGGCGCAACGCTTTCCGCGGCGCGCGAGAGCTTCCCCGGCCGCCGGATCGTCCTCGCCTTCCAGCCGCATCGCTACACGCGCACGCGCGACCTCTTCGAGGACTTCGTGCACGTGCTCGGAAGCGTCGATGCGCTCGTGCTCGCCGATGTTTATCCGGCCGGTGAAGTGCCGATCGTTGCTGCCGATGGTCGCGCGTTGGCGCGCGCGGTTCGCGTCGCCGGCCGGGTCGAGCCCGTCTTCGTCGAATCGATCGGTGCGATGGCGGACGCGATTCGCGATGTCGCCCGCGATGGCGACGTCGTATTGACGATGGGCGCCGGGTCGATCGGCAGCGTTCCTGCACAGTTGACGGGCGCTATCGCATGATCATGCACGAACCGACTGCCTTCGCAGCGCTTCGCGGCACGCTTCTTCGCGATGCGCCGCTTGCGCGGCACACGACGTGGCGCGTCGGCGGCAATGCCGACCTGCTCTACGCGCCCGCCGATCGCGACGATTTCGCGCAGTTCCTGCAGGGTCTTCCCGCATCGATGCCGGTGACGGCCCTCGGGCTCGGCAGCAACGTGCTCGTTCGCGACGGCGGCATTCGCGGTGCCATCGTGCTGATGCACGATCCCGGTGCCGCGCTCGCCGTTGCCGATGGCTTGATCTACGCCGACGCCGGCGTCGCGAGCCCGAAGCTCGCCCGCTTCGCCGCGCTGCACGGCTGCGCGGCCGCCGAGTTTCTCGCCGGCATCCCCGGCACGGTCGGCGGGGCGCTGGCGATGAACGCCGGCTGCTACGGCGGCGAGACGTGGCGGCACGTCGCGCGCGTCGAGACGCTGCAACGCAATGGCACCTTCGTGATCCGCGTGCCCGCCGATTACACCGTTGCCTACCGCAGCGTGCAGAACCGCGACGGCACGCCGCTCGACGCGCCGTTCACCGCCGCGTGGTTCCGCTTTCCGCAAGGCGAGGTCGCAGCGGGCCGTGCGCAGATCAAGTCGCTGCTCGCGCAGCGCATCGCAACGCAACCGCTGTCGTTGCCGAACGCCGGCAGCGTGTTTCGCAATCCGCAAGGCGATTACGCGGCACGCCTGATCGAATCGTGCGGACTCAAGGGCCACGCGATCGGTGGTGCGCGCGTCTCCGAGCGCCATGCGAACTTCATCGTCAATCCCGAACGGCGCGCCCGTGCGGCCGACATCGAGCACCTGATGCTGCACGTGCAATCGACGGTGCACGCGCGCACGGGCGTCCTGCTGGAACCGGAAGTGCGCGTCCTGGGTGAATCGGCATGACAGACATTCCCGAAAGCTTCGGCAAGGTCGCGGTGCTGCTCGGCGGTCCTTCCGCCGAACGCGAGATCTCGCTTTTGTCGGGCAATGCCGTGCTGAAGGCCTTGCGAGAGCGCGGCGTGGACGCACATCCGTTCGACCCGGCCGAGCGCAATCTCGCGGAGCTCGCGAGCGACGGCTTCGCGCGCGTCTTCATCGCGCTGCACGGGCGCTTCGGCGAGGACGGCACCGTGCAGGGCGCGCTCGAGACGTTGCGCATTCCGTACACCGGCAGCGGCGTCATGGCCTCGGCGCTCGCGATGGACAAATGGCGCACGAAGCTCGTCTGGATCGCAAGCGGAATTCCAACGCCGCGCTATCGCGTCGTCGATGCGAAGACCGACTGGCAGCATATCGTCGCCGAGCTCGGCCTGCCGCTGATCGTCAAGCCGGCACGCGAAGGCTCGACGATCGGAATCACGAAGGTCACGACGGTCGATCACGACGAGATGTGGCTCGCTTTCGAAGGGGCCGCGCGGCACGACCCGCTCGTGCTGGTCGAGGAATTCGTCGCCGGCACAGAAGTCACCGCATCGATCGTCAATGGCCGCGCCTTGCCGCTGATCCGCATCGAGGCGCCGCAGGGCAACTACGACTACCACCACAAGTATTTCTCCGACGAGACGAAATACTTCTGCCCGAGCGGCCTTCCCGAGGCGAAGGAAAACGAGATCCGCGCGCATGCGCTCGCCGCATTCGACGTCGTCGGCTGCAGCGGATGGGGCCGCCTCGACCTGATCCTGCGCGCCGACGGGACGTATTCGTTCCTCGAAGTGAATACGTCGCCGGGGATGACCGGTCATAGCCTGGTGCCGATGGCGGCGAAACAGGCGGGAACCTCGTTCGCCGATCTCTGCGTGGAAATCCTGCGGGGTGCGCATGTGGGATGACGCGAAGCAGCTGAATGCCATCGCGGTGACGCTGTCGTTGATCGCGATCGCGTTCCTGACGTGGGCCTTCGTCGGCTTCGTCACGCGGCTTTCCGCGTTCGAATTCCGCGACGTCGTCGTGACGACGCCGCTGGCGCGCACGAGCGGCGCGCATCTCGAATCGGTGATCCGCAGCGAGCTCACCGGCACGTTCTTCTCGATGGATCTCGACCGCGCACGCGACGCGCTCGCGCGCGTGCCGTGGGTCAGGAGCGTCGCGCTGCGCCGGCAATGGCCGCGCCGGCTCGAGATCGAAGTCGACGAGCACGCGCCGTTCGCGCGCTGGAACGACAACGCACTCGTCGACACGAAGGGCGACGTGTTCGTCGCGAGCTACGCCGGCGAGCTGCCGCTGTTTCGCGGACCGGACGGGCAGGCGTCGCTGATGACCGCTCGCTATCGCGAATGGGCAGCGCTGCTTTCGCCGCTCGCGCTGCACGTCACCGGACTCGATCTGTCGGCACGCGGCGGGTGGCAGATCCACGCCGCCGGCGACGAGGGTCCGCTCACGCTCGATATTGGCCGCGACGATGTCGCCGGCCGGCTCGCGCGGTTCGTCGCGATCTACGGGAAGACGATCCGGCTGCTTGCGCACAACGGGACGCACATCGACCGCGTCGATCTCCGTTATCGCAACGGCTTCGCCGCGCGCATGCCGAACTTCCGCGAAAAGCCCGCACGAAAGGTGTCATGAAATGTTCCGCTTTCCACGCAGCAGCAGCATCGCGCAGCCCAGGGAGTGCGCGGCGTCGTCGCCATCCAACGCCACAGCGAAGAGGGCCAGGGGAATCGTGAAAGACAACACCAACCTGATCGTCGGCCTCGACATCGGAACATCGAAGATCGTCGCGATCGTCGCCGAGGTCCTGCCCGACGGGGGACTCAACATCATCGGGCTCGGCACGCAACCCTCGCGCGGATTGAAGAAAGGCGTCGTCGTCAACATCGAGGCGACGATGGCATCGATCCAGCGCGTGCTCGAGGAGGCCGAGCTGATGGCCGACTGCCGCATCAGCGATGTCATGACCGGCATCGCGGGCAGCCACATCAAGAGCCTCAACTCGAGCGGCATGGTGGCGATCAAGGAAAAGGAGGTCACGCA
>JAICLP010000118.1 GCA_025925475.1 Burkholderiales bacterium
CGACGTGATCGCCGTCCACGTCGGATCGTCGGGCGCTTCGACCGGCGCCTTGCAATGCGGGCAGAGCGTGCGCACGAGCCGCTGCGCCATCACGCCGAGCAGCGTCGAATTGATCAGGTACGCCGGGATGCCGAGATCGAGCAGCCGGGTCACCGCGGACGGCGCGTCGTTCGTGTGCAACGTCGACAGCACGAGGTGGCCGGTCAACGCCGCCTGCACGGCCATGTCGCCGGTGTCGCGGTCGCGAATTTCGCCGACCATGATGATGTCGGGATCCTGGCGCAACAGCGTTCGCACGCCGGATGCGAAATCGACGCCGATCGACGGCTGCACCTGCATCTGGTTGAACGCGGGCTCGATCATCTCGATCGGATCCTCGATCGTACAGACGTTCACCTCCGTCGTTGCGAGGCCTTTGAGCGTCGAATAGAGCGTCGTCGTCTTGCCCGATCCGGTCGGTCCGGTGACGAGGATGATGCCGTTCGGCTCGCCGGTCATCGCTTCCCAGCGCGAGCGATCGTCGGCGGTGAAGCCCAGGTCCTCGAAGTCGCGCACCAGCACTTCGGGACTGAAGATGCGCATCACGATCTTCTCGCCGAATGCGGTCGGCATCGTCGAGATGCGCAGCTCGATCTCCTGGCCGTCCGGCGCCACTGTCTTGATGCGGCCGTCCTGCGGGCGCCGCTTCTCGACGATCTCCATCCGCGCCAGCAGCTTGATCCGCGACGTCACCGCGTTGAGCACCGACGTCGGGATCGCGTACACCTGATGCAACACGCCGTCGATGCGAAAACGCACGAGGCCGACGTCGCGCCGCGGCTCGATATGAATGTCGGAGGCGCGCTGGTCGAACGCGTATTGCCACAACCAGTCGACGATGTGGACGACGTGCTGGTCGTTCGCGTCGAGATGGCCGTGCCGGCCGAGCTCGACGAGTTGCTCGAAGTTGCGCGCGATCGCGAAGTCGCCGCGCGAGTTCTCCTGCGCGCGCTTCATCGACCGCGCGAGGTTGAAGAATTCGCCGATGTAGCGGCGCACGTCGACCGGATTCGCGAGCACGAGCCGGATCTCGAGCTTCAGGATGCGCGCAAGCTCGTCGGACCATCCGCGCACGAACGGCTCGCCGGTGGCGACGGTCAGCGTGCGCCGATCGACCGCGACCGGCAGGATGCGATAGCGCTCGGCATACGCATTCGACATCGTCGCCGTCACCGCGCCGAGATCGATCTTCAGTGGATCGATGTGCTGGTACGGCACGCCGAGCTTGCCGGCGAGCCACTCGACGAGGTCGTCGAGCAGCAGCGGCTTGCCGGGCGGCCGCGGCGAGCGCAACTTGCGATCGGCAATGAGCTCGAGCGGATGCTCGAAGCGCTGCGTGCGCGAACGCGCGATCTCGGTCGCGTCCGCCTGTGCAATCAAGCCGTCGGCGACCATCAGCTTCAGGATGTCGTCGAGTCGAAGCCTTCGGTCGGCGTTCTGCGCCTGCGCATCGCGCGGCGGCGATGCTGCCGGTTGCGCCTTGTCGTCGGAAACTGGCGTAGCCATGCGGCGGCACTTTACACTGTCGTTCGGCACCTTCGTGGAGTGCTCGATGCCGGACGCCGGCGATACCGTTCTCGAGGCGCGCAACGTCGACATCACGACGCTCGACGTCGACGCGATCGTCAACGCTGCCAACACATCGCTGCTCGGCGGTGGCGGGGTCGACGGCGCGATCCACCGCGCTGCAGGACCGCAGTTGCTCGCCGAATGCCGCGCGCTGGGTGGCTGCCCGACCGGCGAAGCGCGGGTCACCCGCGGCTACCGGCTACCGGCGCGCTACGTCATTCATACGGTCGGCCCCGTGTGGCAAGGCGGGATGCACTGCGAGCCCGATCTGCTCGCCGCCTGCTATCGCCATTCACTGGCACTGGCGCGCGATCTCGGCATCGCATCGATCGCGTTCCCGGCCATCAGCTGCGGCGTCTATGGTTATCCGCTGGAAGGCGCAACCGCGATCGCGGTACGCGAGGTCGAAGCGGCGCTGCCCGGCATGCCGGCGTTGCGGCGCGTCGTGTTCGCGTGCTTCGGCGACAAGGCGCTCGCCGTCTATCGTGCCGCTCTCGGCACGGGAAGGGACCCCGAACCAGGGCGCGCGTAACGCGCTCCAATCGACGAAGGAGGACGATCGTGAACAAGAAAAGCATCGCATTCGCGTTCCTGACCGCAGGCCTGCTCGCAAGCGGTGCCACGAGCGCCGGCGCCGACGACCTGCATCTCGCGCAGGGTTGGTACGGTCCGCCGCGCGATGCCCGGGGCGGCGATCGCGACAGGTATCGGGGCAACTGGGCCGTCGGTACGTTTCACGGTCAGAACGGCGCCAACGGCAACGAGGAAACGATCACGATCAAGCCCGACGGGACCGCCGAAGTACGCACGCGCGGCGAAGCGCCGAAATACGGGACGTTCGCAGGCGAAACGCTGACGCTCGGCTCGCGGATCAGCAAGGTCGAGCCGGCGCGCGGCGGCATCGTCATCGACGGCGCGTATTACCGTCGCTGAGGGCCCACACCGAAGTAGGGTCAGAGACGACTTTCAGGCATCGCTATCCCACGTGCCCCGGCCGCCGAGAAAGTCGTCTCTGACCCTACTTCGGTTGGCCGTTCGCCGGCACCTGGAACACCTCGCGCACGTACGCGACGTACGACGGGTCGTAGTCCATCGTCTTCGACGGCTCGTCGCTGATCTTCGCGACCGGCTGGCCGTTGCAGCGCGTCATCTTGATCACGATCGCAAGCGGCTCGTAGCCGAGGTCGTTCGTCAGGTTCGTGCCGATGCCGAATGCCGTCCGGCTGCGGCCGCGAAACGCTTCGAAAAGCCGCATCGCCAGCGGCACGTTGAGCGAATCGGAGAACACCATCGTCTTCGTGCGCGGGTCGATGCGCATCCGCTGGTAATGCGCGATCAGCTTCTCGCCCCATTCGAACGGATCGCCGGAATCGTGTCGCACGCCGTCGAAAAGCTTGCAGAAGAACAGGTCGAAGTCGCGCAAAAAGGCGTCCATGCCGAACACGTCGGACAACGCGATGCCGAGATCCCCACGGTACTCGCGCGCCCACGTGTTGAATGCGAACACCTGCGAATCGCGAAGCCGCGGGCCCACCGCCTGGCACGCCTGCAGGTACTCGTGCGCCATCGTGCCGAGCGGCGTGAGGTTGTGCTCGAGCGCGAGCTCGACGTTGCTCGTGCCGACGAACTTTGCGCGGATGCCGTCGCGCAGCGCGACGATCACATGTTCCTGCCACGCGCGCGAGAAGCGCCGCCGCGTGCCGTAATCGGCGATGCGGAATTCAGGATCGGGGACGGAATTGAGCTGCTCGATCTTGCGTGCGAGGCGGCGCTCGCCTTCGGCGAAATCCGGTTTCGCGTGCACGCTGCGGTTGTGGATTTCCGAGACGATCGCAAGCACCGGTACTTCGAACATGATCGTATGCAGCCACGGCCCCTTGATCGCGATGTCGATCTCGCCGTCGCTGCCCGGTAACGCGCGCACGTCGATGAAGCGCAGGTCGAGCTGGAAAAGCGCGAGCAGATCGACGAAATCGCTCGTGAAGAAGCGCCAGCTGCGCAGGTAATCGAGCTCGCGCCGCGTGAAGCGCAGCCGGCAGAGCTCGGCGATCTCGCGGCGAATCTCGCCGATGTACGGTGTCAGGTCGACGTTGCCCGTGCGGCACTTGAAGCGGTACTCGGCCTGCGCCGCCGGAAAATGATGCAGCACGACCTGCATCATCGTGAACTTGTAGAGGTCGGTGTCGAGCAGCGACGAAATGATCATGAAGCGATGGCGCGCAAGGTCGCGACGGCCAGGGCGAGAGAATCGCTGATCTTACCCTGTGGCGATTTGGCCGCGGGCCGTCACGTTGTGGCCCGTATGGCTGGATGAGGCCGCGCGTCGCCGCTATGATGACGAGCGTTCAAGCCCGCACACCGCCATGCTCGTCAGTTGCGTCGCCTACGAAAACGGCATCAAGCTCGCCGACATCCCCGTCGCGGACATCAGCGAGTACGTGCACCGGCCCGATCACTTCATCTGGGTCGCCCTGTTCGAACCGACCCGCGACGAGCTCGACGAGATGGCGCAGGAGTTCGGCCTGCACGAGCTCGCGGTCGAGGACGCGCGCAAGGGTCATCAGCGCCCGAAGATCGAGGAGTACGGCGATTCGCTCTTTGCGGTGCTGCACCCCGCCGAAATGCTGCCGGTCGGCGATCAGGGCGATTGCGAGCTCAATGTCGGCGAGGTCGACATCTTCGTCGGGCACAACTATGTGCTCACGGTACGTCACCGGACGCAGACCGGCTTTGCCGCCGTCCGTGCGCGCGCCGAGCGCGAACCGGAGCTTTTGCGGCACGGCTCGGGCTTCGTCCTGTATGCGCTGATCGACAACGTCGTCGACCGCTACTTCCCGGTGCTCGACCAGGTCGAGACGCGACTCGAAACGGCCGAGGAAGAGCTTTTCGCCAGTGCGTCGTCGCGGCGCAAGATCGAGGAGCTCTACGGCCTCAAACGCGAGCTGATGGCGCTGAAGCACGCGGTGGCGCCGCTGATGGAAGCGGTCGGCAAGCTCTTCGGCGGGCGCGTGCCGCAGATCTGCCAGGGAACGCAGGAGTACTTCCGCGACGTCCACGACCACCTGATGCGCATCAACGCGACGATCGACAGCACGCGTGAAATGCTGACGACGGCGATCCAGGTGAACCTCGCGCTGATCGGCATCTCCGACAATGAAGTGACGAAGCGCCTCGCCGCGTACGGTGCGCTGATTACCGTGCCGACGCTGATCGCGGGTATCTACGGCATGAACTTCAAGGACATGCCCGAGCTTAGCTGGCCGATCGGCTATCCGCTTGCCGTGTTCTGCATGGTCGCGATCGATGCGATCCTCTTCGTGCGCTTTCGCCGCGCGAAGTGGGTTTAGGCCTGGCTCCTTCTGCCCGCAAGGCAGGCAGCGGAAAGGCGCCTTTCCCCTCCCCCGCGGGGAGAGAGACGCCCTACCCGCCGTCGGCGGGCATGATCGGAATGACGCGGCGATCGCCGAATGCCGACTGCAGCGGCCATGAGGGCTGCAGCGTCACGTGATCGATATGGAAGCGCTCGGCAAGCATCCGGCGCGCGGCATCGAGAATGGCCAGCCACGCGTCACCGTTGTCGATCGTGACGTGCGCCGACAGCGCGGCCTGGTGTGTGCTCATTTGCCAGACGTGAAGGTCGTGGACGCCGCTGACGCCGGGGATAGTCGTCAGCGCGTTGCCGATTTCCCGATAATCGAGGTGCGCCGGCACGCCCTCCATCAGCACGCCAGTCGTCTGTGCGAGCAGCCGCCATGTTGCGCGCAAAATGAGCACGGCGGTGAGCAGCGACAGCAGCGGGTCGATCGGCGTCCAGCCGGTCGTGAGAATTACGGCGCCGGCGACGATCGCAGCGATCGAGCCGAGTGCATCCGACACGACGTGCAAGAGCGCGCTTCGCACGCCCGTCGACGGCGATGCGCGCGACAACACCCACGCGGTGACGAGGTTGACGAGCAGGCCGGCGCTGGCAAGCCCGAGCACCATCGCGCCGGCGACGGGTGCCGGTGACGCGATGCGCCGGACCGCCTCGAACACGATGAAGCCGACGAGCAGCAGCAGCGCGAGCGCGTTGACGAACGCGGCGAGCACCTCGGCGCGCGCATAACCGTACGACGCGCGCGGCGACGGCGGCCTGCGCGCCACCCATTGCGCGAAAAGCGCGAGCCCGAGCGCCGCCGAATCGGTCGCCATGTGCCCCGCATCCGACAGCAATGCAAGCGATCCCGCGAGCCAGCCGCCGAACGCTTCGACGAGCGCATAGGCGGCCGTCAGTGCAAGTGCCGCCGCGAGCGCCCGCAACGGCGCCACGCCGTCATGCGCGTGGTGGTCGTGCGCGTTGCCGGCGTGAGCGTGCGGCAAGTGATGATGGACGCCCATGGGGTTTTAAAATAGCACCATGGACGCCCTGTCAGCACTTGCCGATCGCATCGACGAGCAGCTACCGCAGACGCAGTGCCGCCGCTGCGGTTACGACGCCTGCCGTCCGTATGCCGAGGCAATCGCCGCGGGCGAAGCCGACGTCAATCGCTGTCCGCCGGGCGGAACGGCGACGCTGCGCACACTCGCACGACTGCTCGACCGCCCCGCTCCCCCGCTCGACACGTCGCGCGGAACGCCTGGCCCGTTGCGCGTCGCCTGCATCGACGAAAGCGCGTGCATCGGCTGCACGCTTTGCATTGCTGCATGCCCTGTCGACGCGATCATCGGCGCGCAGAAGCGCATGCACGCGGTGTTGACGTCGCTCTGCAGCGGCTGCGAGCTCTGCATCGCGCCGTGCCCGGTCGACTGCATTGTCATGCGTCCGGCGGAAAGGGAATGGACGGCCAGCGATGCAATCGCGGCGCGTACCCGGTTCGACCAACGACAGGCGCGCCGCACGGCGAGCGCCGCGGCGAAGCGCGATGCCGAAGCGCGCAAGCGCAAGGCCGCCGTCGCCGCCGCGATCGAGCGGGCGCGTGCCCGGCGCAATGGCCTCGCGAATGCGTAGCGCATGCGCGAAACGCGCGCCGATCGAGCACGTGCTCGTTCGCATGCTCGCAGCAATGATCATAGGGAGTGGGACGATGGTCGCAACCGCGGCGCGGGCCGACTACTCGCAGCGCCTCGACGCGTTGTGGGACTTCGACAAGCCGGCCGAATCGGAGACGCGCTTTCGCGCCGAAGCATCGCAGCATCCGCCGGGCTCGCGCGAAGCCAGCGAAGCGACGACGCAGCTTGCGCGTTCGCTCGGACTGCAGCGCCGCTTCGTCGATGCCGATCGCGCGCTCGATGCAGTAAAGCCGGCGCTCGCGCGACTGCCGGCGCGCGTGCGCGTCCGCTATCTGCTCGAGCGTGGACGCCGCGACAACTCGAGCGGGCATCGGGAACGTGCGTATGCGTGGTTCGAGCAGGCACTCGAAGCGTCGACGGGCGACACGCTGCCGGACACCGACTATTACCGTGTCGATACGCTGCACATGCTCGCGATCGCCGCGCCGCGGGAACGCCAGCGTGCGTGGAATCTGCAAGCGCTCGCCGTCGCCGATGCATCGTCCGATCCGCGCACGCGCGGCTGGCGCGGATCCCTGTTGAACAACGTCGGCTGGACGATGCACGAGCGCGGCGACGACGCAGCCGCTCTCGCCTACTGGCAGGAGGCGCTGACCGCGGTCGAAGCGCAGCACGACATCGTGCGCATCCGCATCGCCCGCTGGACCGTCGCGCGCGGGCTTCGCGCAGTCGGCCGGCTGGACGATGCCGAGGCGATCCAGCGCCAGCTGGCCGACGAGTTCGAGGCGGCGCACGTGCCCGACGGTTACGTCTTCGAGGAGCTTGCCGAGATCGCCGCGGCGCGCGGCGATCGTGCCGCCGCGCAGTCACGGGCCGCGAAGGCGCTCGCGCTGCTTTCTCAGGACGCCGATTTTCGTGCAAACGAGACGGCGCGGCTCGCGCGGCTCACCGAGCTGGCGAAGCCGGCGCCGCACTGATCAGCAGGCAGTCGTCGCAACCTACATCTGGCGGAACCGGTGCGCGAACGCGCGCGACACCGCGATCGTTTCCGCGCGCGTCTTCAGCGCCAGCGACAGGCGTCCCGCGAAGTCCCGATTCGTCGCCTGCACGTGGGCGAGATTCACGATCGTGCCGCGGTGCACCTGCCAGAAGCGCGTCGGGTCGAGACCCTCGGCGAGTTCGCGCAGCGGCGTTCGGATCAGCGCCTCGCCGTCCTTCGTGAACACGCTCGTGTACTTGTCGTTCGCCCGGAAATAGCAGACGTCGTCGACAGCGATCAGCCGCACCTGCTGGCCGACCGACGCACGGATCCACGCAAGACGTTCCCGACCGCCGTTTTGCGTGAGACCGGGCGCGAGACGCGACAACATCGCCAGCACGGCGCGCAATTCCGGAGCGTCGTTCGCGTTGGCCATCCGCTCGCGCAGCCGCGCGATCGTTTGCGCGAGACGCTCGTCATCGACCGGCTTCAACAGGTAGTCGACGGCCGCGCGCTCGAACGCATCGACCGCGTATTGATCGAACGCCGTCACGAAGACGACGTGCAGCGCGCGATCGCACGACCTGGCGACGTCGAGACCGCTCATGCCCGGCATCCGGATGTCGAGGAATGCGATGTCGGGTTGCTCGGCGTCGATCAGCGCTTTCGCTTCGGCGCCGTTCTCGGCGAGGCCGGCGATCACGAGGTCGGGCCACAGCGCGGCGAGCCGGTCGCGAAGATATTGCGCGAGACGCGGCTCGTCGTCGGCAATGATCGCCGTCGTCCGTCGCGTCTCGCTCATGCGGAAGCGTCCATCGTGGAATGAGTGCTCGGCTGCCGAGGCGCTCGCGCCACAGCCATGATAGGCACCCGCAACGTGACGCGCGTGCCGTGCGGCGAAAGATCCTCGAGGGTCAACGATGCGCCGTCGCCATATGCCGTTGCAAGGCGCGCGCGCAGGTTGGCGAGCCCGATGCCGTTGCTGCCGACCGCAACCGTGTCGCGAAAGCCGCGACCCGTATCGACCACGCCGAGCACGAGCATCGACCCTTCGCGCGATCCGCTGACGATGATCTCGCCGCCTGCAAGCGACGGCTCGATGCCGTGCTTTACCGCATTCTCGACGATCGGCTGCAGAAGCATCGGCGGCACCGCGAGCTCGC
>JAICLP010000284.1 GCA_025925475.1 Burkholderiales bacterium
CATCCCGTACATGCGCGCACGCGATCGGTATCGAGTGAGCGTCCCGTTCGCCTCCGATGAGTGCGGTGCGCACCATCTGTTCGTTGCCGCGGCGAGTGGGACCGCCTTCGAGACGATCGAGCGCGCGCCGCCGGTCATCGTGCACTGCACGGGACGAAGCGGGTAACGGGAATCGGCGGGAGCTAAGACGCGCACACCACCGCGCGCTCGCGCACGAGCGCGTCGATCGCGGGCGCGTCGAATCCCGCCTCGCGCAGCACCTCGTCCGTGTGCTCGCCGTGCCGCGGCGCATCGCGAACGACGGCGAACGACGCCGGCGACAGCTTGAACGGTGGCGCGTACTGCCGGGCTCCGTCGGGACGGCGCAGCATCATGTCGCGCGCCGTGAACTGCGGATCGGCGAGCGCCTCCTCGAACGGCAGCACCGGTGTCACGCAACAGTCGACGTCCGCGAAGCGTTCGCACCACTCGTTGCGCGTGCGCGACGCGAAAATCGTCGCGACCTCGTTGCGCACTCGCGTACCTTCGTCGCCGGTCGCGAACTGCCCTTTGACAAGATCGGGACGTGCGAGCGTCTCGCATAGCGCCCGCCAGAACTTCGCCTCGAGCGCGCCGACGGCGAGCCATCCGCCGTCGCGCGTTTCATAGACGCCGTAGCACGGATAACCGCCGGTCAGCAGGTCCTCGCCGCGCGGTGCGACGCCGCCGGTATCCTCGAAGGCGCCGAGCGCGAAGACCTGGTGCGCGAGCACCGCATCGGCCATCGCGACGTCGACGTAGCGACCGACACCCTGGCGCTGCGCGCCGATCAGCGCGCCGAGGATGCCGATCGCAGCGCTGGCGGCGCCACCGAGCAGGTCGGCAATCTGCAGGTTTGCAAGCGCGGGCACGCCGCCGCGTGTTCCCGTGTAGTTCAAAACGCCCGCGTAGCCGAGGTAGTTGACGTCGTGACCGGCCGCGAGCGCGCGCGGTCCGTTCTGGCCGTAGCCCGATATCGAGCAATAGACGACGCGCGGATTGATCGCGCGGATCGCCTCGTAGCCGATGCCAAGCGATTCGACGACGCCCGGGCGGAAGCCTTCGACGATCACGTCGGCGTTTTGCGCAAGCGCGATGAACGCCGCGTGACCGGCTTCCTGCTTGAGATCGACGGCGCACGAGCGCTTGTTGCGATTGATCGCGCGATACCATGCGGCCATCCCGGCGGGGCGCACGCCGGGGCTCGTGGACAGCGTGCGCGCGTAATCGCCGGCGCCGGTATCCTCGATCTTGACCACGTCGGCGCCGAGGTCGGCGAGGTAGAGCGTGCACATCGGGCCGGGCAACAGCCGCGTGAGGTCGAGGACCCGAATGCCTGCCAGCGGCGGCTCTAATCTCCGCACGCTCGCCGCTTGCGCGGCTTCGCTGCCCGCCGAGTGGGCAGAATTCGCGGCGTGGGGCGGCCCTGCGCCGCGAATGGTCGCGTCGGCGCCCATTACTCCGGAATCCCCAGCTCGCGCTTGATCGCGAGCGCCGTCGCAAGCGCCTCGCCGACGTTCGCGCCGAGGCAGGTCACGTGACCCATCTTGCGCGATCGACGAGGCTCGCGCTTGCCGTAGAGGTGCAGCTTCGCCTGCGGATGCGCGAGGACGCGCGTCCAGTCGGGCTCGCGCATCGTGCCGTCCGCTTCGAACCAGATATCGCCGAGCAGATTGAGCATCACCGCGGGCGTGTGCTGCGTCGTGTCGCCCATCGGCAGCGCCGCGAGCACGCGTGCCTGCTGCTCGAACTGGGACGTCACGCAGGCATCGATCGTGTAGTGGCCGCTGTTGTGCGGACGCGGCGCGATCTCGTTCACCATCAGCGCATCGCCGGGCGCGACGAACAGCTCGACGCAGAGCACGCCGCGATAGTCGAGCGCCGCCGCGAGCGCCGTCGCGATCGTGCGCGCCTCGCCGGCGAGATCCTCCGCGACGCGCGCCGGCACGATCGATACGTCGAGGATGCCGTTGCGATGGCGATTCTCGGCGACCGGCCACGTCGCGACGTTGCCGACATCGTCGCGAGCGACGATCACCGAGAGCTCGGCCCGCAGGTCGATCAGCTTCTCGAGCACGCTGGGACTTTCGTCCATTGCGACGAATGCGTTGGCGACGTCGTCTCGGGTGCGTGCGCGGATCTGGCCCTTGCCGTCGTAGCCGAAGCGCGCGCTCTTCACGATGCCGGGCGTGAGATTGCCACCGACGTTCGCGGCATCGTCGCGGTCGCGCAGGATCGTGAACGGCGCGACCGGAAATCCGTGCCCCGCGATGAACGTCTTCTCGCTGATGCGGTCCTGGGCGATCGCGACGCTCTGCGCCGCGGGCGTCACGCGAACGTCGCGGGCGAGGAACTCGAGCGCTGCCGCCGGCACGTTCTCGAATTCGGTCGTGGCCCCGGCGCACAGGTCGCGTAGCGCTGCGAGGCCCGCCGGATCGAGGTAATCGGCGACGACATGGCGATCGGCGACGCTGCCGGCGGGGCTGTCGCTCGCCGGGTCGAGCACGACGACCTTGTAGCCGAGGCTCTGCGCGGCCATGCAGAACATGCGGCCGAGCTGGCCGCCGCCGAGCAGGCCCAGCCACGCGCCGGGTGGTACCGGCTGCGGCGCTTCGTGGGCCGGTGTGCTCATCCCGATGCGATCAGGAGGGCGGCACGCGCATCGCGCGCGCGCTCGATGTCTGCTTCTGGCGGTACGCGGCGAGTTTGCGCGCGAGCGTCGGATCGCCCGCGGCGAGGATCGCAATCGCGAAAAGCGCCGCATTGGCCGCGCCGGCCTCGCCGATCGCAAACGTGGCGACCGGGATTCCGGTCGGCATCTGCACGATCGACAGCAGGGAATCCTCGCCACGGAGATAACGCGATGGCACCGGCACGCCGAGGACCGGGACCATCGTCTTCGCGGCCAGCATGCCGGGCAGATGCGCGGCCCCCCCGGCGCCCGCGATGATCGCGCGCAGTCCGCGCGATCCTGCATCCTCGGCGTATTCGAACATCTCGTCAGGCATCCGATGCGCGGACAACACGCGCGGCTCGTAGGGGACCGCGAAGGCGTCGAGCTCGCGCGCCGCGTGCTTCATCACGTCCCAGTCGCTGTCGCTGCCCATCACGAGCCCGACCTGTGGCGCCGCCTTGCGCTGTGCCATGCGCTCCCGCTTCCCCGATGGATGTTCGAAAGAGCGCGAATTCTAGCGTGTGCGCGCGACGAGCGTCGATTCGCGCAGCCGTTGTTGCGCCGTTCGTATCGCCGATCGTGCCGATCATCGCGAATGAGCGGCAAGCGATTGAATGTCGAGTGCCGGCTAAGCGAAAATCGCGGGCATGAAAACCAGGACGGCAAGAGCGTGTAATCGACTCGTGCGCAGCCTCGTCGCTGCGCTCGTCGTTTTTGCGGCGACGCACGCGCTCGCGCAATCGGATGCCGACTTCCTCGCCGCGAAGGCCGCGTTCGAGCGTGGCGACTGGCGGAGGCTCGATGCGCTCGCGCCTGCGGTTGCGGGTCACCCGCTCGAACGGTACGTGCGCTATTGGCAGATCAAGTCGCGGCTCGACGATGCGTCGCCCGAGGTCGTGGAGTCCTTTCTCGCGCGCTATCCGGACGGCCCCCTCGCCGAGCGGTTGCGTGTCGAGTGGCTGAAGACGCTCGGCAAACGCGCCGATTGGGACCGCTTCGCCGCGAGCTATGTGGCCGCGCAGGGCGAGGACACCGAGCTTTCGTGCTACGCGATCCAGTACCGCTACCGCAGCGACCCGCGCGCGCTCGTCGCGGCGAAGCGTTTGTGGTTCACCGGGGCATCGACGCCCGATGCGTGCGATCCGCTTTTCGCGGCGCTGATCGCGCGCGGCGACATCACGCTCGCCGATCGCAAGGCGCGCTTCCGCCTCGCCGTCGCGAGGGGCAACACGCGTCTCGCGCAGAAGATCGCCGACGAGCTTCCCGGCAACGAGCGCATCCGCGAGCGCGCGTTTGCTGGGATCGACCGCAATCCGATGCACGCCGTCAAGGCGGGCAAGTTCGACTGGAAGTCGCCTTCGGGCCGTACGCTCGCCCTCTACGCGCTCGATCGCGCGGCGCGCAGGGACGCGGCTGAAACGCGCGCGGCATGGCTCGGGTGGCGGCGACAGCTGCCCGAGGCCGACCGCGAATACGGCGACCTGCGCATCGCGTGGTACGCGGCTCGGCAGCTCGATCCGGCTGCGAACGAATGGTTCAACGCGTTGAAGGGCCCGACGCTGACGCCGGAGCAGCAGGTCGTGCGCATCCGGGCAGCGCTGCGCGCTCGCGCATGGCGCGACGTGCAGGACGGCATCGACGCACTGCC
>JAICLP010000363.1 GCA_025925475.1 Burkholderiales bacterium
TCATGACGCACAACGCGACGATCTCGATCGCCGCGAAGTGGTTCGACGACATGAACAATGCGTCGCTCTCCGCCGCCGAGCGCGAGCAGGCGAAGAAGAACTATTACGACAACATTCGCACCGCCGGCTTTCCGAAGAAGCCCGACGGCAGCACGTTCACGTATCGTGCCGCGGTGAAGACCGGTCTCGTGTTCGCCGATGCGAAGAACAAGAAGCGAGCGAAGGAATTCGTCGCGTTCCTGCTGCAGGATGAAAACCTCACTCCGTACGTCGAAGGCGCGCTCGGCCGCTGGTACCCGGTGACGAAGTCGGGCGCGGCGAGGCTGTCGTTCTGGCTCGCCGATCCGCATCGCTCGTCGGTGCAGCGGCAGTTCGTCGCGGGCACGGTGCCTTTCGAATTCACGAAGAACTACAAGTTCACGATCCTCAACAACGAGAACGTGTGGGCGAAGGCGATGAATCGCGTCGTCAGCGAGCACTGGCCGGTGGAGAAGGCGGTCGACGAGATGCTGGCGCGGATCAAGGAAGTGGCGGGGTAAAGGGTGGAACGGGGGTGGCGCGGCCACCCCCGTCTTTACTTATGTCGACCCTCGTTTTGCCGGCACCCCTCGAGCCGATCCGGCCGAAGCGGCGTCACCTGTCGCCGTGGCAGGTATGGGGCATCGTGCTGCTCGCGCCGTATGCGCTCGTCTTTCTCGTGTTCGTGCTGTATCCGGTCGTCTACGGATTCTGGCTTGCGCGCAGCCCGCAAAGCTACGTGCAGCTGTTCCACGATCCGGTGTTCGCCGGCGCCGTCGTCAACACGCTGCTGTTCCTGATCGTCGGCATCAACCTGAAGATGCTCGTCGCGCTGTTCCTGTCGGGTTTCTTCGCGACGGCGCGGCCGTGGATCAAGTGGCTGTCGATCCTGTTCATCCTGCCGTGGGCGGTACCGTCGATTCCGACGATACTGTCGGTGCGCTTCATGCTCAATCCCGAGTGGGGCGTGATCAACCAGGTCATCTTCAAGCTGACCGCCGAAGACGGACCGAACTGGCTCAACGATCGCTGGCTCGCGCTTTCGATGGCGGTCACCGTGCACATCTGGAAGAGCCTGCCGTTCTGGACGATGATCCTGATCGCCGGGCGCCTCGCGATTCCGGGCGAGCTTTATGAAGCGGCAAGCGTCGATGGCGCATCGCGCTGGCAGAAATTCCGCTTCGTCACGTGGCCGTCGCTGTCGACGCTGTACCTGACGTCGACGATCCTGTCGATGATCTGGACGCTCGGCGATTTCAACAGCGTCTACCTGCTGACCGGCGGCGGGCCGGCCGACCTGACGCACGTGCTCGCGACGCTCGGCATTCGCTACCTGCGCCTCGATCAGGTCGATCTCGCGATGGCGACGATCGTCGTGGCGATGCCGTTCGTCCTGCCGCTCGTGTACTTCATGATGAAGCGGCTCTCGAAGTGAAGAAGGTCGTCACCGAGGCGAAGCTGCTGCTGATCGGCATCCCGGTCGCGATCTGGACGCTCCTGCCGATCTATCACCTGTTCCTGTTCTCGATCTCGAGCAAGGACGAGGCGTTTTCCGGCAAGCTGTGGCCCGACCATCCGACGCTGCGCAACTTCGGCATCGTCTTCCGCGAGCAGCACTACTTCCTCAATCACTTCTGGCGCCAGTTCGCGAACTCGCTGGTCATTGCCGTCGCAGTCGGCGTGATCACCCTTGCGATCGCGGCGTCGGCGGCGTTCGCGATCAGCCGCCTGCGCATACGCGGCGGCCGGTTCGTCCTCAATTGCGCGCTTTTCACGTACTTCATCCCTGCCGCGTTCCTCGCCGTGCCCATGTACAAGGCGATGGGGACGTATTCGCTGCTCAATACTCAGTGGGCGCTGATCCTCGCGATGGTGACGATCGCATCGCCGTACGCGATCTGGGTACTGAAGCAGGCGTCGGACAAGCTCCCATTCGAGCTCGACGAAGCGGCGCGGATCGACGGTGCATCGCCGCTGCAACTGTTCCGTCTCGTCTACGTTCCGTTGATGGCCCCCTCGCTCGTCGCAATCGGGACCTATGCGCTGCTGCTCGCGTGGAACGAGTACCTGTACGCGTTCCTGCTCTTGTCGCGCGACGAGGACATCACGCTGCCGGTCGCGCTCGGCCACTTCCTGTCGGCGGACGATTCGCCGTGGGAGCTCCTGATGACCACCGGACTCATCTATGCGTTGCCGCCGGCGGCAATCTACTACGTATTCAAGCGGTACATGGTGGCGGGCCTCACCAGCGGCGCCGTCAAATCATGATGCCGAAACCTGTCGTCTCCGCTCGATGCGCGCCCACCGGCGTGCGCACCCGCCGGCGCCGCTGACCTCTGACCTCTGATCCCTGAACATGGCTTCGGTATCGTTCCACAACGTTGAAAAATCCTTCGGCGACACGAAGGTGATCCACGGAATTTCGTTCGACATTCGCGACGGCGAGTTCATGGTGCTCGTCGGCCCGTCGGGTTGCGGCAAGTCGACGCTGTTGCGCATGCTCGCAGGCCTCGAGGAAATCACGGCGGGCACGATCGCGATCGACGCCCGCACGGTGAACGACGTCGACTCGAAGGATCGCGACATCGCGATGGTGTTCCAGAGCTATGCGCTCTATCCGCACATGAGCGTGCGGGACAACATGGGCTTCAGCCTGCGTCTGCGGCGGGCCGACAAGCGCGAGATCGAGACGCGCGTTACGCGCGCCGCGCAGATCCTGAACCTGGAGCCGTATCTCGACCGCTATCCGCGCGAGCTCTCGGGCGGCCAGCGGCAGCGCGTCGCGATGGGCCGTGCGATCGTGCGCGATCCGAAGGTCTTCCTGTTCGACGAGCCGCTGTCGAATCTCGACGCGAAGCTTCGCGTGCAGATGCGCTCAGAGATCAAGTCGCTGCATCAGCGGCTCGGCACGACGACCGTCTACGTGACGCACGACCAGATCGAGGCGATGACGATGGCCGA
>JAICLP010000072.1 GCA_025925475.1 Burkholderiales bacterium
AGGTGCATTTCCGGCGCTGCGGCACGCTTCGCGAAACCGCACCTTCGCAAGACGCGAGATCAGAGCCATGCCCGAACATCTGCTGCTCGAGACCCGCGAGCGCGTCGGTCTCATCCGCATCAATCGTCCGCAACGGATGAATGCGCTCAACAACGACGTCGCGCGCGAGATCTGTGACGCGCTCTTCGCGTTCGACGCCGATCCGGCGATCGGGTGCATGGTGATCACCGGCAACGAGAAGGCGTTCGCCGCCGGCGCCGACATCGGCGCGATGGCCGAATGGGATTACGCGAAGGTCTATGGCGACGACTACATCACCGCCGAATGGGAAGGCATTCGCCGTGTGCGCAAGCCGGTGATCGCCGCGGTAGCGGGCTACGCGCTCGGCGGCGGCTGCGAGCTCGCGATGGCGTGCGACATCATCGTCGCCGCCGACAGCGCCCGTTTCGGCCAGCCCGAGATCACGATCGGGACGATGCCGGGTTTCGGCGGTACGCAGCGCCTGCCGCGCGCCGTGGGCAAGGCGAAGGCGATGGAGTGGTGCCTGACGGGCCGCATGATCGGCGCCGACGAAGCCGAGCGCGCGGGACTCGTCGCGCGCGTCGTCCCGGCCGCCGATCTCGAGCGCGAAGCCATCGCAACTGCCGCGAAGATCGCATCGTTCTCGCTGCCGGTCGTCATGAAGATCAAGGAAGCGATCAACCGTGCGTTCGAATCGTCGCTGACCGACGGCCTCGCCTTCGAGCGACGCGAATTCCATTCGACGTTCGCGCTCGACGACCGGAAGGAAGGCATGCGCGCGTTCGTCGAGAAGCGCATGCCGCAGTTTCGCAACCGCTGATCCTGACATTCGCATGGCGGACGCGCGCGACCTGATCGTGAGCTGGCTGGCCGCGCACCGCGGGGAAGCAGAAGCGTTTCTCGCGGAACTCGTGCGTACGCCGTCGGATAATCCGCCCGGCGATTGCGAGCCGCATGCGGCGAAGGCTGCGACGCTGCTCGAGGCGATGGGCCTCGACGTCGAGCGTCATCGCGTGCCTGACGACGAGGTGCGTGCGCACGGCATGATGTCGTGCATGAACCTGATCGTGCGCAGCAAATTCGGCAACGGCAACGGCCCGACGATCGCGCTGAACGCGCACGGCGACGTCGTTCCGCCCGGCGAGCACTGGAGCGTCGATCCGTACGGCGCCGACGTGCGCGACGGCACGATGTACGGCCGCGGCGTCGCCGTGTCGAAATCGGATTTCGCGACCTATGGGTTCGCGCTTCGCGCCTTGCAGCACGCGGCCGCGCAGGGCGCGAAGATGCACGGCGCCGTCGAGCTGCATTTCACGTACGACGAGGAAGCGGGCGGTGCGCTCGGTCCGGCGTGGCTAATCGCGAATGGCTTGACGAGGCCCGATTTCGCGATCAGCGCCGGCTTTGCTCATGCGGTCACGACGGCGCACAACGGTTGCCTGCACCTGCAAGTCGAGGTGATCGGCCGCTCGGGACACGCGGCAGAGCCCGAGCGGGGCATCGACGCCCTCGAGGCGGCAAACGGCCTGCTCTCGGATCTCTATTCGCTTCGCCGCACCTATGCGGACGTGCGCTCGACGATTCCCGGCATCACGCATCCGACGCTCGTCGTCGGACTGATCGACGGCGGCATCAACACGAACGTCGTGCCCGACAAGGTGCGCTTCAGGCTCGACCGCCGCATCATCCCCGAGGAAAGCGTCGAGGTCGTCGAAGCGACGCTGCGCGAGGCCATCGACGATTACGCGCGGCAATGGCCGGGCACGCACGTGCGCGTGACGCGCGTGCTGCTTGCGCGGCCGCTGGCGCCCGATCCTGGTCAGGCGCCATTGATCGATGCGCTCTCGCGCGCATCGCAGCAGCTCTTCGAGCGTGACCTGCCGCAAAACGGCGTGCCGATCTACACCGACGCGCGTCATTACGCGGCGGCCGGCGTGCCGACCGTGCTGTACGGCGCCGGGCCGCGCAGGTTCGCCGACGCGAACGGCCATCGCGCCGACGAGCGCCTCGCGCTGTCCGATCTGCATCGCGCGACCGACGTGGTGGCACTGGCGTTGGCCGATCTGCTCGCGCGATGAGCGCTGCGGAGCCGCCTCAAAGCGCGAATTCCACCCCCCCGGGGGGCAGCGATGTGGCGAAGCCGCGAGCGTGGGGGGATCATGCAAGCGACGCGGACCCGTCCGCTCAGCCCGGCGCGGTCCGGGCAAGCGGGGCGACCGAGCAACCGCGAGTACCGGGCGAACATCGCCTCGCGCTGGGGCGTCTGGTCATCGCCCTCGGGATAGCGCAGATCATCTCGTGGGGCACGCTCTTCTACACGATCGCCGTGCTCGGACCGCCGATGGCGCGCGAGCTGCGCGTGAGCGACGTGATGCTCTACGGCAGCTTCACGGCGGGACTCTTCCTGTCGGGCGTCGCCTCGCCGTGGGTCGGACGGCGAATCGACCGGCACGGCGGACGTGGTGTGCTGGCCGGCGGCTCGGTGCTTGGCGCGCTCGCGTGCGTGCTGCTCGCGACATCGGTGAACGGCATCATGATGCTCGCCGGCTGGCTCGTCGCCGGCGTTGCGATGGCCGCATGCCTCTACGATCCCGCGTTCGCGACGCTTTTTCGCGTGTCCGGCGCGTCGTATCGGCGCATGGTCACGGCGCTGACGCTCTTCGGCGGCTTCGCCAGCACCGTCTTCTGGCCGCTTTCGCAATACCTGCTCGAGACCCACGGCTGGCGCGTCGCGTTCGGCGTTCACGCGGCGCTGAACGCACTCGTCTGCCTGCCGCTGCACCTGGTCTTCGTGCCCGGCTCCTCGCATCGCGCCGTCGCTCACCCGACGACGAGCAGCGCCGGCGACACTGTCGCGAAGCCCGGAACCTTCGTCTGGCTGGCCGCTGCGTTCGCGATCGCCGCGTTTCTCGCCGGCGCGGTGTCCGCGCATCTCGTCGTGCTGCTCGCATCGGGCGGGTTGGCGGCGCGCGACGCGGTATTCGTCGGCGCGTTGATCGGGCCGATGCAGGTCGCAGGCCGCGTGATGGAGTTCGCGTTCGCGAGCCGCTGGTCGCCGCTCACCGTCGGCATGCTGGCATTCACGCTGCTCGCCACCGCCCTGATCGTGTTGTGCCTCGTGCGCGGCGTGTGGATCGTCGCGCTCGCATTCGCGCTGCTCTACGGCTGGAGCAACGGCGTGATGACGATCGTGCGCGGCACGGTCCCCGGCGTGCTGTTCGGCGCGCGCGACTATGGAACGCTGCTCGGCCGCCTCGCGCAGCCGCAGTTCATTCTGAAGGCGTTCGCGCCGGTCGCCGTGACGCTGCTGTTCACGCTCGACGAGACGCGCCGTCTCGCGCTTTATTCGCTCGCGATCGCGGCCGTCGCGGCGCTTTGCGCCTATCGCGTCGCGATCCGCGGCCGGGGCTCGCGCAGCCTCTGATCGGCCACAGCCGAGGCAAATCGGCGACAGCGCGGGCCCCGCGCCAGCCCGGTTGCGCCCGGTTTGGTTGATCCTTTTGCCGCGATTTGGCAGGATGGCCGCATCGGGCGGTCTTTTCCGCCCTTTTTGTCCTGCGAGGACGTCATGGCGGCTCGCGCGCTGGCATCGCTTACGATCAGCTTCGGCATGGTGTCGATACCGGTCAAGCTCTATACGGCAACGCAGGCGCAGGCCGGCGTGTCGTTCAACCTGCTGCACCGCGATTGCGGCTCGCGGCTTCGCCAGCAATACCTCTGCGCGCGCGAAGGCGTCGTCGTCGAGCGCAGCGACATGGTGAAGGGCTATGAATTCGTGAAGGACCAGTACGTCACCTTCACGCCCGACGAGTTGAAGGAGCTCGAGGAGAAGGGCACGCAGACGATCGAGATCAACGAGTTCGTCCCCGCGTCGTCGATCGATCCGCTCTATTACGACAAGGCGTACTTCCTCGGACCCGACAAGGGCGGCGCCAAGCCCTATGCGCTGCTCGCCGAGAGCATGCGGCAGACGGGGAAGACGGCGGTCGGCCGCTACGCGGCTCGCGGCAAGCAGTACATCGTTCAATTGCGCGCGATTCCCGGCGGCCTCGTGATGCAGCAGCTGCTCTACGCGCCCGAGGTGCGCACGATGGCCGACATTCCTATCGAGACGACCGCCGTCCGCGACGGCGAGCTCGCGCTCGCGAAGCAGTTGATTGCGCAGATTTCGGCCGAGCAATTCGACCCGACGCAATACGAGGACGACGTGCGCAAGCGCATCGAGGCTGCCGTGCAGAAGAAGGTCGACGGCGAGCAGATCTCGATTTCGCCGAGCGTGCAGGCGCCGGGGGCACAGGTGATCGACCTGATGGAGGCGCTTCGCGCCAGTCTCGACAAGACGCTCGCGAAGCGCGCGGAGCAGCGTGCGCCCGCAGCCGCGCCGGCGGAGGCCGCCAGCCCACGCCGCAAGCCGGCACGCAAGGTCGTTCCGGAGGAACAGGCCGAGCCCGCGCGCCGCAGGGCGGGCAAGCGATAGGACGACCCGTCGCGCGTCCAGCGCGCGCGAACTTTAGTCCGCAGGCCGGCCCGACGTGGCATCCGAGCGCATGTAGCCCATGCGCTCCAGATCGAATTCCGTCAGAAGGGTCACGGCGTCGGCGCCGCGACGAGCGTCGCGAATCGCGTCGAACCCGTGTCCATAGACGAGTGACGCCTTCCAGCCTTTCGACGCCGGTGCGTAGGCAATCGATGCGCTGACGCCGCTGACCCAGCGGTGCGGCTCTTCGAGCCCCGGCGTGTAATCGATCCGTGCGCTCGCCGCGCCGATGCCGGCGCGCCATTGCTGCGCGCGGTCGAGTGGCACCGACCAATCGGCGCTGACGAGCAGGAAATTGCGCGCGGAGAATTCGCCTTCGTAATAGCCGGGCACGAGCAGCGGAAACTCGGTGTCGAGCGGCAGCACGCCACCGATGCGCCACGCGCCGAGTCGATCGGGGTGCACCGATGCGCCGCCGGTCACTTCGACCGAGAAGCGCTGCAGCGATTGCGGCAGCGTATAGACGAGCAGACCGCGCGCCCAGAACCGCTGCAGCCGCGATTGCACCTGGCGATCACCGTCGAAGCCGTACCGGCCCGCGTCGAGGCGTGCCTCGCCCTCGTACCAGACGGACAACTCGGCGGCCATGTCGGGCGCGAGCACGGGCTCGATCCCGCCGAAGCGAAGCCCGGCACGCAGGCGGGCGATCGGCTGGTTCTCCGGAATGCTGAAGTTCGGCGGATTGCGGCCGTCGCGCTCGAACGCGACGTAGCGAAAGCCGGCCTGCAGGATCGCGTTGAGCGGCACGCGCTGCCCCGGGTTGAAGAGGTGGTAGAGGCTCGCATCGATGCCGCCATCGTGGCCGGTGAACGATTGCTCGCGCAGCCACTGCCCATGGCGAATCTCGTCGTAGTCGTCGGCAAAGCCGCCGCCGCGGACGCCGATGCCGACGTCCGTGTCGGCGTCGAACACGTGTCGCACCGCCCACTCGCCCTCGACGTAGACCGGCGACAGTGCGAGATGCAGGGCATGGTCGGCGTCGCCGAACTGCGGGCGGCTCAGGTAATAGAAGACGTACGCGCCGACCGGCGCATGCCCCTGCAACGGCTGGTCATAGCCGATTTCGACGAGATCGCGCCGGAAGGGATCGACCTGCGCGCGCGCCGGCACTGCGCAGGCGAAAGTGATCAACAGGGCGATGACGATGCGAAACATGGCATGTTCCTCGCAAGCGACGTGCCGACACGCGCTCTCGTGCGCGCACAATGGCGAAACCATGACGAACCGATCGGGCCGATGCAAGTCGTACGACTCAATGGCGGTAAACGTTACACGACGCGAGCATCCGGGCGAAGCGGGCTTCGTCGCGGAACGGATCCGCGATCGTCGCACCGACGATAGCGCGTCCGAGCGGCGCGCGCTGGTTGCCGGACTGCTGTCGGCGCCTGCGTCCATTGCGCCGAAATATTTCTACGATGCGCGGGGCGTGCGTCTCTTCGACGCCATCTGCGAACTGCCCGAGTACTATCCGACGCGCACCGAAGCGGCGATCTTCGCGCGCTATCGCGAAGACATCGCCGCAGCAGCCGGCAACGACCGGGAATTCGTGGATCTCGGCGCCGGCGACTGCGCGAAGGCCGCGCAATGGTTCCCGTTCGTCATGCCGTGGCGCTATGTCGGCGTCGACATCGCGCCCGATGCGCTCGTCCCGGCGCTATCGCGCCTCGCGGCGACGTATCCGGCGATCGACGTGTGCGGCGTGTTGACCGACTTCACGCATGGCCTCGAGCTGGGCCGCGACCTCAGCGGCGACGCGGCAACATTCTTCTATCCCGGCTCGTCGATCGGCAATTTCACGCCGATCGAAGCCGCACGCTTCCTGCATGCGATCCGGCGGCACTGTCGTCGTGACGGAAGCGGCGTTCTGATCGGCGTCGACACGAAGAAGGATCGCGCGCGCCTCGAGGCCGCCTACGACGACGCGGCCGGGGTGACAGCCGCCTTCAACCGCAACGCGCTTGCGCACGTGAATCGGGTTCTCGGGACCCGCTTCGCACCCGACGCGTTCGCGCATGTCGCGTTCTATAACGAGCGCGATTCGCGGATCGAGATGCACCTGGAGGCGCGAACTGCCCAGACGATCGTCGTCGATGGCATCGCGCGGACGTTCGCGGCCGGCGAGCGCATCCATACCGAGAACTCGTACAAGTACGCGCCGGACGAATTCACCGCGATGCTCGAGCGCGCGGGATTCGCGCACGTGCAGTGCTGGCAGGACGACGCCGGCGATTTCGCGGTCTATTACGGCGCGTGATCGCGCGCGAGCCGAATGCCGCTGAATTGCCACCGCGCGTCCGGTGGGAAGAAATTGCGGTACGTGACGCGCGCGTGACCGGGCGGCGTTGCGGACGACCCGCCGCGCAGCACGTACTGGTTGCACATGAACTTGCCGTTGTATTCGCCGATCGCGCCCATGGCGGCGCGGAAGCCCGCGTAGGGCGCGTAGCTCGACGACGTCCATTCCCAGACGTCGCCGTGCGCGAACGTGTCGCCGTCCTCGCGCGAGCCCGCATGCGCGCGGCCTTCGCCGCGCGATGCGACGGCTTCCCATTCGAATTCGGTCGGCAGGCGCGCGCCGGTCCAGCGCGCGTACGCATCGGCTTCGAAGTAGCTCACGTGCCTGACCGGTGCATGCGGATCGAGATCGGCAACGCCGTGGAGCGTGAACGATTGCCGCCGATCGCCGGTATGCATCCAGTACAGCGGGGCGCGCCAACCGCGTTGGGTCGCCGCATCCCAGCCGAGCGATAGCCACAGTTCCGGGCGCCGATAGCCGTCGTCGTCGACGAACGCAGCGTACTCGGCGTTCGTCACCGGGCGCGACGCGAGCGCGAACGCCTCGAGCCATACCCGGTGGCGCGGCGTCTCGTTGTCGAACGCAAAGCCGTCGCCCGCATGGCCGACGTTCGCAAGGCCGGCGCGATAGCGAATCCAGCGCATCGCGCTCGCGGCGCACGGTTGCGACGCGCGCGCCGGATCGTAAGCCGGTTGGAGCGGGTTGCGCGACAGCAGATGCAGGACGTCGGTGAGGATCAACTCCTGGTGCTGCTCCTCGTGCGCGAGCCCGAGATCGATCAGCGACGCGAGCGCCGCGTCGCTTCGCGCACGCTCGCTGCATTCGCGCATCGCATCGTCGACGTGCCCGCGATACGCGAGCACCGTGTCGAGCGGCGGCCGCGACAGCATGCCGCGCTCGGGCCGCGGATGCTGTTCGCCGATGCCGTTGTAGTACGAATTGAAGAGGACCCGGAACGCCGGATCGAAGAGGCGATAGGAAGGCCGATGCGGCGCGACGACGAACGTCTCGAAGAACCACGTCGTATGCGCGAGATGCCACTTGACCGGGCTCGCATCGGACATCGACTGCAGCGCACAATCCTCGGGCGACAGCGGCGCGGCAAGCGATTGCGTGCGCGCACGAACGTCGCGATAGCGGCGCCACAGCGGCAGCGGCGCCTCGCTGGCGACCGCGGCGTTCGAAAGCGCGATGGGCATCAGCGCACGATCACCTTCGGCGTTCCGGCGACGAAACGCCCGATCGGCGCCGCGGATGCGAAGCTCTCGCGGCGGAAGATCGTCAGCACTTCGTCGACGGCCTCTGGCGCGCAGGCGACGAGAAGGCCACCCGACGTCTGCGGATCGGTCAGCAGCGCCCGCTCCGCGGCGCCGATGCGCGGCATCAATTCCACCTCCTCGGCGTACGACTCGAAGTTGCGCCTCGACGCGCCCGTGATGAATCCTTCGGCGGCGAGTGCGCGCACGCCCGGATGCAGCGGAATGTCGTCAAAGGCGATCTCCGCGCGAAGATTCGCAGCGCGGCACATCTCGAGCAGGTGACCGAGCAGTCCGAAGCCGGTCACGTCGGTCAGCGCATGCACGCGCTCCAGTTGTCCAAGCGCGATGCCCGGCGTATTGAGCGACGTCGTGCTCGCGAGCATCGCCGCGTAGCCTTCGGCCGAAAGCGCGTCGCGCTTGAGCGCGGCACCGTAGATGCCGACGCCGAGCGGCTTGCCGAGCACGATCACGTCGCCGGCGCGCGCATCCGCATTGCGCTTGAGATGGCGCGGATCGACGACGCCGATCGCGACGAGCCCGTAGATCGGCTCGACCGAATCGATCGTATGACCGCCGGCCACCGGAATGCCTGCGCGAGCGCAGATCGAGTAACCCCCTTCGAGAATGCGACCGATGACGTCGGGCGGCAGCGCGTCGATCGGCATGCCGACGATCGCGAGCGCGAACAGCGGCGTCGCGCCCATCGCGTAGACGTCGGAGATCGCGTTCGTTGCCGCGATGGCGCCGAAGTCGAACGGATCGTCGACGATCGGCATGAAGAAATCGGTCGTCGCAACGATCGCCTGGCGGTCGTTCAGCCGGTAGACGGCCGCATCGTCGGCCGTTTCGATGCCGACGAGCAGCGCTTCGGGCAGCACGGTACGGCCGACGCCGCGAAGGATCTTCGAAAGCGCCGCGGGCGCAACTTTGCAGCCGCAACCGCCGCCATGCGAGAAGCGGGTCAGCCGGAGTGGAGGACTTTCGGGGGCGTTCATCAGATGACCCTGCACGCTTCGCGCGCCGGGGGTTCGCTTCGCGTTTCGGACGGCGTGTGCGCGCGTTGCATGCGCGCGTGCCGATCGAGAAGGCGCAAAAGGGTCATTCTAGCCCGAACGGCCGCGGCCGTTCGGGCGCCGCTTGTACGTCTGTTGCAAATTGTCCTCCGCTTTCAAGCGGTTGCGCCCGCGGTCCTTTTCTTGCTCCCGCCGCAGGCGTAGCATCGTGGCGACAGCGACAAGGAGCACGATTGAATCCGACGGACATCCGGCATCCCGACTATTTCCACAAGGTCGTCGATTGTCAGTGGGCATGTCCGGCCCACACCCCGGTTCCCGAATACATCCGGCTGATCGCCGCGGGCCGCTATGGCGACGCGTACCTCGTCAACTGGAAATCGAACGTGTTTCCCGGCATTCTCGGGCGCACGTGCGACCGGCCGTGCGAGCCCGCGTGCCGGCGCGGTCGCGTCGAGGAGGGGTCGCCCGAGCTTCGCCGCAACGAATCGAAGCCCGAGCCCGTCGCGATCTGCCGCCTGAAGCGCGTCGCCGCCGATCTCAAGGACGACGTGCGGCCGCGCCTGCCGCAGCCGGCCACGAAGCGCAACGGCAAGCGTGTTGCGCTGGTCGGAGCCGGTCCCGCGTCGCTCACCGTCGCTCGCGATCTTGCGCCGCTTGGCTACGAATGCGTCGTGTTCGATGGCGACACGCAAGCTGGCGGCATGATGCGCACGCAGATACCGAAATTCCGCTTGCCCGACCGCGTGATCGACGAGGAAGTGGGCTACGTGCTCGACCTCGGCATCGAATTGCGAAGCGGTGTGCAGGTCGACTCGCTGGCAGAACTGCTGGCGCCGGATGCGCGGGAGCGCTTCGACGCGGTGTTCATCGGCAGCGGCGCACCGCGCGGGCGCGACCTCGACATTCCCGGACGCCGGGAGGCGGCCGCCAACATCCACATCGGCATCGACTGGCTGTCGTCGGTGTCGTTCGGACACACGACCTCGATCGGCAGCCGCGTCGTCGTGCTCGGCGGCGGCAACACGGCAATGGACTGCTGTCGCAGTTCGCGTCGGCTCGGCGGCGATGACGTGCAGGTCGTCGTGCGCTCGGGCTTCGACGAGATGAAGGCGTCGCCGTGGGAAAAGGAAGACGCCATGCACGAGGGCATCCCGATCCACAACTACCTCGTGCCGCTCGCGTTCACGCATGACAACGGACGCCTGACCGGCGTCACGTTCGAGAAGGTTGCGGCGAGGCGCGACGAGCGCGGACGCCGGCAACTGGTGCCGACCGGCGAGCCGACCGTGCATTTTCCCTGCGACGACGTGCTCGTCGCGATCGGCCAGGAGAATGCGTTTCCGTGGATCGAGCGCGACATCGGCATCGCGTTCGACGAGTGGAACATGCCGATCGTCGATCGGACGACGATGGCGTCGACGCGTCCCGGCGTTTACTTCGGCGGCGATGCGGCGTTCGGCCCGAAGAACATCATCTGGGCCGTTGCGCACGGCCACGATGCGGCGATCTCGATCGACCTTTCGTGCCGCGGCGAATCGCTCGCGAATCGCCCGCCGCCGCACGTAAACCTGATGTCGCAGAAGATGGGCATTCACGAGTGGAGCTACGACAACGCGATACACAGCGACCGCCGCTATCGCGTGCCGCTTCGGGACGTGACGATCGCGCTTAAGGACATCCGCACCGAGGTCGAGCTTGGCTTCGACGCGAAGCTTGGCTACGCGGAAGCGCAGCGCTGCCTCAACTGCGACGTGCAGACGATATTCACCGACAAGCTCTGCATCGAATGCGACGCGTGCGTCGACATCTGTCCGATGGACTGCATCACGTTCACCGCGAACGGCGACGAACCGGATCTGCGCACGCGCTTGACGGCGCCAGCGCGAAACGCCGACCAGGCGCTTTACGTGTCGGTGCCCGTGCGCACCGGCCGCGTGATGGTCAAGGACGAGGACGTGTGTCTGCACTGCGGGCTTTGCGCGGAGCGCTGCCCGACCGGCGCCTGGGACATGCAGAAATTCCTGCTCGACATGGCGCAGGCCGACGATCGCGTCCAACGACATTTGGCGCCCCGCCAACCGGCGCCCATGGCGGCTGATTGAAATGATCCCCCCACGCTCGCTGCGCTCGCTGCCCCCCAGGGGGCGGATCAGTCGCTTGGGACGGCCCTGCGCGACTGAGGGGACGCACGCGTGAAATCGCTCGTCAGCGTCAACGACTTCGTCGTCAAGTTCGCGAACGTCAACGGGTCCGGCTCCGCGTCCGCGAACGGTCTTTTCGCGCGCTCGATCCTGCGCATGGGCGTGCCGGTCGCGGCGCGCAACATCTTTCCGTCGAACATCCAGGGACTGCCGACGTGGTACGAGGTGCGCATCGTCGAGGCGGGCTGGCGCGGCCGCCGTGGCGGCGTGGACCTGATGGTCGCGATGAACCCGCAGACGTGGGACAAGGACGTTGCGGAGATCGAGCCGGGCGGCTACCTGTTCTACGACTCCACGAAGGCGCTGCCACCCTCGAGGTTCCGCGAGGACGTGACGCTCCTCGGCGTGCCGCTGACCGCGATCTGCAATGCCGAATACACCGACGCGAGGCAGCGCCAGCTCTTCAAGAACATCATCTATCTCGGCGCATTGTCGGCGCTTCTCGACGTCGATCGCGCCGAGATCGAGCGGCTCCTCGGCGAGCAGTATCGGGGCAAGGAAGCGCTGCTCGAATCGAATCGCAAGGCGCTTGCGATGGGACACGATTACGCGCGCGCGAACTTCGCCTGCCCGATCGGATTATCGGTCTCGCGGCGCGATGCCGTAGGCGACCGCATCTTCATCGACGGCAACTCGGCCGCGGCGCTCGGCGCGGTGTATGGCGGCGCTACGGTCGCCGCGTGGTATCCGATCACGCCGTCGTCGTCGCTCGCCGAAAGTTTCTCGAAGTGGTGTCGCAAGTTCCGCACCGACAAGGCGACGGGCGAGCGACGCTACGCGATCGTGCAGGCCGAGGACGAGCTCGCGTCGATCGGCATGGTGATCGGCGCGGCGTGGAACGGTGCGCGCGCGTTCACTGCGACGTCGGGACCAGGCATTTCGCTGATGCAGGAATTCCTCGGCCTCGCCTATTTTGCCGAAATTCCGGCCGTGCTGTTCGACGTGCAGCGCGGCAGTCCGTCGACCGGCATGCCGACGCGCACGCAGCAGGCGGACCTGCTCTCGTGCGCCTATGCGTCGCACGGCGACACGAAGCACGTGCTGCTGCTGCCCGAGGATCCGCGCGAATGCTTCGAGTTCGCAGCGCTCGCGTTCGATCTCGCCGACCGCCTGCAGACGCCGGTGTTCGTGATGCTCGATCTCGACATCGGCATGAACGAGTGGCTGTGCCGGCCTTTCCAATGGGACGAGCGGCGGCGGTATGACCGCGGCAAGGTGATGAGCTACGACGATCTCGAGGCGGGCAAGGATTTCGGCCGCTATCTCGATGTCGACGGCGACGGCATCCCGTACCGCACCTACCCGGGCACGCACCCGACGCGCGGCGCCTTCTTCACCCGCGGCACCAGCAAGAACCGCTACGC
>JAICLP010000109.1 GCA_025925475.1 Burkholderiales bacterium
GCTGGTTGTCGTCGGCCGTCGAGAACGTCTGCTGCGCCTTGGTCGGGATCGTCGTGTTCTTCTGGATGAGCTTCGTCATCACGCCACCGTGGGTCTCGATGCCGAGCGACAGCGGCGTCACGTCGAGCAGCAGCACGTCCTTGCGCTCGCCGGCGAGCACCGACGCCTGGATCGCGGCGCCGACGGCAACCGCTTCGTCGGGGTTGACGTCCTTGCGCGGCTCCTTGCCGAAGAACTGCTTGACGGTCTCCTGCACCTTCGGCATCCGCGTCTGACCCCCGACGAGGATCACGTCGCTGATGTCCGACAGCTTGATCCCGGCGTCCTTGATCGCAGTGCGGCACGGCTCGACGGTGCGCTGGACGAGATCGTCCACGAGCGATTCGAGCTTCGCGCGCGTCAGCTTCATCGACAGGTGCTTCGGACCCGTCTGGTCGGCGGTGATGTACGGCAGGTTGATGTCGGTCTGCTGCAAGCTCGACAACTCGACCTTCGCCTTCTCTGCGGCTTCCTTCAGGCGCTGGAGTGCAAGCACGTCATTCTTGAGGTCGACCCCCTGCTCCTTCTTGAACTCGTTGACGACGTACTCGATGATCCGCTGGTCGAAGTCCTCGCCGCCGAGGAACGTGTCGCCGTTGGTCGACAGCACCTCGAACTGGTGCTCGCCTTCGACGTTCGCGATCTCGATGATCGAGATGTCGAACGTGCCGCCGCCCAGGTCATAGACGGCGATCTTGCGATCGCCTTCCTTCTTGTCGAGGCCGAACGCCAACGCAGCGGCCGTCGGCTCGTTGATGATCCGCTTCACTTCGAGGCCCGCGATGCGGCCCGCGTCCTTCGTCGCCTGGCGCTGCGAGTCGTTGAAATACGCCGGCACGGTGATCACGGCGTCGGTTACTTCCTCGCCGAGATAATCCTCGGCAGTCTTCTTCATCTTGCGCAACACTTCGGCCGAGACCTGCTGCGGCGCGATCTTCTTGGCGCGCACCTCGACCCATGCATCGCCGTTGTCGGCGCGCACGATCTTGTAGGGCATCAGGTCGATGTCCTTCTGCACTTCCTTTTCCTCGAACCGGCGGCCGATGAGCCGCTTGACCGCGAAGATCGTGTTCTTCGCGTTGGTGACCGCCTGCCGCTTGGCCGGCGCGCCGACGAGGATCTCGCCGTCCTCGGCGTAGGCGACGACCGAGGGCGTCGTGCGCGCGCCTTCCGAATTCTCGATCACCTTGGGCTGGCCGCCCTCCATGACCGCGACGCAACTGTTCGTCGTCCCGAGGTCGATGCCGATGATTTTTGCCATTTTGAATTGCCTCCGTACTGCGGGAATTGTCTGGACGTGAAATGGGGTTTTTGAACCCGCGAATCAACCTGCCGGGCGCATCACGATGCCTCGGGCGTCTTCGAGACGGTGACGAGCGCCGGCCGCAGCACGCGGTCGTTCAGCAGGTAGCCCTTCTGGAAGACGGACACGACGGTGTTCGGCGGCAGATTGCTGTCGACGACCTGCATCGCCTGATGCAGGTGCGGATCGAATTTCTGCCCGGCGGGATCGATCTCCCTGATCGCCGCGCGCGAGAACGCCGCGTTGAGCGACTTGAGGGTCAGGTCGGCCCCGGCCTTCAGCGTCTCGGCGGAAACGGACTGGTCGGTCGCAAGCGTCTGCTCGAGTGCGTCCTTCACCGGCAAGAGATCCTCGGCGAACTTGTCGATCGCGTACTTGTGCGCTCGCGCGACGTCGGCCTGGCCCTGGCGGCGCACGTTCTCGACTTCGGCGCGCGCGCGAAGCCAGGCGTCCTTCATCTCGGCGGCTTCGGCCTTCGCCTTCTCCAGCAGATTGCCGGCGGCCTGGCCCTCGTCGTCCATGGGTTGGTCGGCGCCGGAGCGGTCATCGACGCGATCGAAATCTGAGCGGGATTCCTGGTCTGTCATCGTGGCGTAACGGTGAGGGGATGAGACGAACGTACTTCCGCTAAATGGGTGCTGCGACCGGCGTTTCAACCGCGGAAAGGGGCCGGGAAGCGCCGGCAAAACGACGCCGGGACGCGCGTGCGCCTAAGCGCTCGCGCCGCGCGCCTTCGCCCGCAGCAGCGTCGCCTCGCGCTCGTCCGGCGTCGGCGGAGGTCGCAGCCAGCCTTGCAGGTTTGCGAGAACGATATCGGCAAGCGCGGCGATCCAGCGCGGATGCTCGTTGAGGCAGGGAATCACGTCGTAGTCGCCGCCACCCGCGGCGCGGTAGACGCGCTTGCCCTCGATCGCGAGCTCCTCGAGCGTCTCGAGGCAATCGGCGACGAACCCTGGCGCGAAGACGTCGACGCGGCGAAGCTTCGCCTTGCCGAGCCTTTCGAGCGTCGCGGCCGTGTACGGCTCGAGCCAGCGGCCGCGCCCGAACCGCGACTGGAACGCGAGCGTCCAGTGCGATGGCTCGACACCGAGCTCGCGTACCAGCAGCCGTGCCGTCGCCTGGCAGTAGCAGTGATAGGGATCGCCCCTCGTCAGCGAGCGCCGCGGCAGGCCGTGGAACGACAGCACGAAGTGCTCGGGCCGCCCATGCTTCATCCAGTAGTCGTTGACGACAGCGGCGAGCGCGGCGATGTAGCCCGGATCGTCGTGGTACGTGTCGACGATGCGCAATCCCGGCACGCGTCGGGTTCGCGCAAGATGCGCGGCGACCGCGTCGATCGTCGAGCCGGTCGTGCTCGCCGCGTATTGCGGATAAAGCGGCACGACGACAATGCGGTCGCAGCCTGCAGTACGCAACCGGTCCAGCGCCGTACCGATCGACGGGTTGCCGTAGCGCATCGCATGCTCGACGACGAGGCCGTCGGCGGGCAAACCCTCCAGCTTCAGCCGCTGGCCCAAATAGCCGGACAGCAGCACCTTCTGCTTGCTCGCGTGCACGGCGAGCGGCGAGCCGTCCCTGGTCCAGATCGACGCGTACCGCGCCGCCGATTTCGCCGGACGCGTGCGCAGCACGATGCCGTGAAGGACGGGCCGCCACGCGAGCGATGGAATCTCGACGACGCGCGGATCGGCGAGGAACTCGGCGAGATAGCGCCGCACGGCGGATGCGGTCGGCGCATCCGGTGTCCCCAGATTGACGAGCAGCACGCCGACCTTCGGCGTTCGGTCGTGCGCGAACGGCGGCTCGGGTCGGAACGCCATCGCGCTAAGCGTCGCGCAAGCGATCGACGAGCGCGTCGATGGCGGCAACGCGCGCGAACGCGGCCGGTGTCATCGCAATGCGCGCGCGCACGTCGTCCGCCGACGCGAACGTGCGAAACCGGCGCCGATAGCGGGCGCGAAGCCCGCAATCACTGGCAAGCTCGAGGAAGCGCAACTGCAGGTACTGCTCGAGCAGATCCTTCGTCTCCGGTGCGCCCGAGCTCGTGCCGCCCAGGTGCACGATCGCGCCGTCGGCCGAGTCGCGAAAGCCGAGCGTGTTGCCCTCGGCCAGCGCGAGCGCGACGAGCAGGTGCAGCGTGTCGAGGTAATCGTGATGGTCCTTGAAGACGACGCCATCGCGCAGTCCGATCGACGCGACGAGCGCGCGAAGACGTGCCGGAACCGTCCGATAGATCCGCGCGTCGACGCGATGACGGCGCATGATATCGCGCAGCAGCGGCGCATTGAGAATCAGGAAGAACGTCTCGGCGTAGGCGAGTCCCGACTTCCTGCCGACCGAGCGGAACCACCCGGTCAGGCACTGGCTCGCCGCCGGCGCGGCACCTTCGAAGCACGTCCAATCGAATACGTAGCAATCGTGATCGAGGAGGCCGAACGGCGCATCGTTGCGTTCGAGCAGCAGCGTAACGACGTCACCGTGGGCGAGGCTCGATCCCGGCAGCGCGGAGAGCCTCGCCATGCGCCGCGCAGGAAACGCAGCCGACAGCAGGCGCCGCTCCCAGGCGCGCGCACCGTTCGCGACCAAATGCACCGTCTGCTGCGGCGGCAGAAGGCGCAGGCACGGCAGCAGGAAGTGCAGCGTGCCCGGCATCACGATCACGTAGAAATGGCCGCCGGCACTTGCATTGGCGCGATGAAAGCGATCGAGTCGCCGGCGGTTGATCGTCCGCAGCGGCCACGCGCCATTGATCCGTCGCGCCAGCGCGCGGTAGGCGCGCTCCAGCGTCAGCGCCGGAAGCGCGAACGCGACCGCCGCGAACGGCGAGCGGCCGCCGGCGGTCACGCGTGCGACCGCCTGCTTCAGCTGCCGCAGATTGGCAGTGATCCGCGACGTCGTATTTCAGTTGCGAAGGGCCGCCCCGAGCAACTGACCAGCCCCCCGGGGGGCAGCGAGCGTGGGGGGACGTTTCATCTATTCGTCGAGCAGTTCGCGCGACAGCGCGTTCGACAGCAGTCGCGCGGTCACGTCGACGATCGGGATGACGCGCTCGTACGCCATTCGCGTCGGACCGATGACGCCGAGCGTACCGATGACCTGTCCGTTCGCCTCGTAGCTCGCGGTGACGACGCTGCACTCGTCGAGCGGCACGAGGCCCGATTCGCCGCCGATGTAGATCTGCACGCCGGGCGCGCGCTGCGAAATGTCGAGCAGGTGCAGAAGCGACGTCTTCTGCTCGAACAGATCGAAGAGGCGTCGCAGCCGCTGCATGTTCGAGGCGAGATCCTCGGCGTTCAGCAGGTTGCGCTCGCCGGTGACGACGAGCGCATCGGCGCTCGACAGCGCCCCCTCGCCCGCGTCGACCGCGGCCTTCATGAGCGCCGCGATGTCGTCGCGCAGCGCCCGCAATTCCTCGGCGAGGCGGTCGCGGATGCCGGCGAACGGCTGTCCCGCGAAATTCTGGTTGAAGAAGTTCGTCGCCTCGGTGAGCTGCGCCGGCGTGTACGCACGGTCGGTATGCAGGATCCTGTTCTGAACGTCGCCTTCAGCCATGACGATGATCAAGAGCACGCGCCGGTCGGACAAGCGCAGGAATTCGAGATGCCGGAACGACGCCTCGCGGCGCTTCGGCGTCGCGACGACGCCGGCGAACTGCGTGAGCTGCGACAGCAGCGACGCTGCGGCGCTGACGATCTGCTGCGGGCGGTCGACGTTCAACTCGCCCTCGAGGCGGTGGATCTCGACGTCCTCGAGCGGCTGTACGACCATCAGGCTGTCGACGAAGAAGCGATAGCCGCGCGGCGTCGGCACGCGTCCTGCAGACGTATGCGGGCTCGCGATCAGGCCCATCTCCTCGAGATCGGCCATTACGTTGCGGATCGTCGCCGGCGACAGGTCGAGCCCCGAGTGCCGCGACAACGCGCGCGAGCCGACCGGCTGTCCCTCGGCGACGTAACGCTCGACGAGCGTCTTCAGCAGATGTTGCGCACGAGCGTCCAGCATCCGCCTATATTACCCGCCCCTTCGCAACGCCGGCCCATCGGCCAAGGCGCCGAGGCTCGTTTGCGGGCGCGCTATGGTTTAATCCGCGCATGTCGATCCGGACGACGGAACAACGCTTTCCACGCATTGCGCTGATTGGTCGCCACGGCGGCCCGGCGGCGGCCGCACCGGTCGCGGCACTCACCGCCTTCCTGCTCGCTCGCGGACATGCGATCGTGCTGGAGCCGAACGCCGTGACCACCGAGTTGGCCGGCGTCACGTCGCTGCCCGACGAAATGCTGCCCGGGGCGATCGACCTCGCGATCGTGCTCGGCGGCGACGGCACGATGCTGTCGGTCGCGCGGCGCCTCGCGCCGTACGACGTGCCGCTGATCGGCGTCAATCTCGGGCGCCTCGGTTTTCTGACCGACATCCCGGTCGCGAAGATGGAGCCGACGATCGCGGCGATGCTCGATGGCCGCTACAGCGAGGAGCGGCGCACGCTGCTGTCGGTGACGCTTTCGCGTGCCGACGGCAACACGACGTCGGCACCGGCGCTGAACGAGGTCGTCGTCAATCGCGGCGGCCTCGGCAGCATGATCGAGTGCACGGTGGAGATCGACGGACGTTTCGTCTACACGATGCGCGCCGACGGCGTCATCGTCGCGACGCCGACCGGCTCCACTGCTTACGCGCTGTCGACTGGCGGCCCGATCATCGCGCCCGAGGTGCCGGCGTTTGCGCTCGTGCCGATCGCACCGCACGCGCTGACCCATCGGCCGATCGCGATTCCCGACCGCGCGATGATCGCCATCACGGTGAGCCGCGGCCGCGATGCGGCCGTGCACTGCGACGGGCAGGCACATTTCGACCTCGCCGACGGCGACCGCGTGACGGCCGAACGCGCGCCGCACACCGCGCGCCTCTTGCACCCCGAGTATCACGACTATTTCGCGATGCTGCGCGAGAAGCTGCACTGGAGCGAAACGCCGGAGCGGCTCACGCATCCCGATGCGCACTGAACCACGCTTGTGTGATCCCCCCACGCTCGGGGCTGCGCCCCTTCGCTGCCCCCTGAGGGGGAGTTCGCGCCTTGGGGCGGCCCTGCGGCGCTTGCGCTGACCGGCAACGCAACGGCCGACGACATGCTCTGTGCGCTGTCGATCCGTCATTTCGTCGTCGTCGACGCGCTCGACGTCGAGTTCTCGAATGGCCTCACCGTTCTGACCGGCGAGACCGGTGCCGGCAAGTCGATCCTGCTCGATGCGCTCGGACTTCTGCTCGGCGATCGCTTCGAGATGCGCCAGCTTCGTCCCGGCGCCGAGCGCGCGGAGCTCGCCGCGACGTTTTCGATCGGCGGCGCCCCGGCGGTCATACGATGGCTCGAGACCGAAGGCCTCGACGCGAACGGCGAGCTGCTGCTGCGGCGCACGCTCGACGCGCAGGGACGAAGCCGCGCATGGATCAACGGACGACCCGCCACGCTCGCGCAAATGGCGCAGATCGGCGCACAGCTCATCGACCTGCACGGGCAGCACGCGCATCAGGCGCTGACCGGCGCCGACGCCCAGCGCGCGCTGCTCGACGAATTCGGCGGCTTTGCATCGGCGACGGAAGACGTCGGCGATGCATGGCGCGCGTGGCACGCCGCCGAGGAGCGCCGCGCCGCTGCCGTTCAGGCGGAAGCCGCTTTCGCCGCCGAGCGCGACGCGCTGCGCGAGCGGGAGCGCGAGCTCGCCGACCTCGCGCTTCAACCGGACGAATGGACGACGCTGACGGCGACCGAGCGCCGTCTGGCGAATGCCGCGGCGCTGATCGAAGCGGCGGCGCAGGCCGAGGAAGCGCTGACCGACGGCGACGATGCGATCGCGCGACGCATCGCACGCATCACGCAAAGACTCGAGCACGCCAGCGCGGACGATCCGGCGCTCGCCGGGATCGTTGCGCTGCTGACGCCCGCAGCGATCCAGATCGACGAAGCCGCGCGGGCGGTGCGCGACTATCGGCGGCGCCTCGATCTCGATCCCGACGAGCTTTCGCGAATCACCGAGCGGCTTTCGGCGATCCACGACGTGGCGCGCAAGCACCGAGTGCGTCCGGAGGCGCTGCCCGATCTCGGCGCAGCGACGAGCGCGCGTCTCGCGGAGCTCGCGCAGGCGAGCGATGCGGTTGCGCTCGAGAAGGCGGCCGAAGCGGCGAAGCGTCGTTACGACGAGGTCGCGCGGACGCTGTCGAAAAAGCGCGCGGCCGCCGCGTCCACGCTCGCGCAGCGCGCAACCGCCGCGATGCAGGAGCTCGCGATGAACGGCGGCCGCTTCGACGTCGTGCTCGAGCCGCTCGCGACGCCGGCGAGCTTCGGCCGCGAGAACGTCGTCTTCATGATCGCGACGCATCCGAAACAGGCGCCGGCGCCGCTGGCGCGCGTCGCGTCGGGCGGCGAGTTGTCGCGCGTCGCGCTCGCGATCCAGATCGCGGCGAGCGACGCCGGCCACGTGCCGACGCTCGTCTTCGACGAGGTCGACACCGGCATCGGCGGCGCGGTCGCGGCGACCGTCGGCCGGATGCTGCAATCGCTCGGGTTACGGCGCCAGGTGCTGTGCGTGACGCACCTGCCGCAGGTCGCCGCGCACGCCGATCATCATTTCCAGGTCGCGAAGTCGGCGAACGGCGAGCAGGCCACGAGCACGTTGACGCCGCTTCCGCGCAACCACCGCGTCGACGAGCTCGCGCGGATGATGGGCGGCAGCGCCATCACCGCCAAGACGCGCGCGCACGCGGCGGAGCTCTACGAGCAGCACCGAAGGAAATAGACCGAAAGGGGGTCGAGCCGACGAAAACCGAAACGGGGTCGGAGATGAATTTCTGCTACGCGAAAATCGTCTCCGCGCCTATCGCTTCTGCGAGGTCTTGACGAGGCGCGGACGCAGCGTTCCGTGCGTGCGCGAGTGCAGGTGCGACGCCGCGCGTACCTTGACCGCGCGGGCGGCACGAACCGGCGCCAGCGCGAGCGACTCGCCGGTCTCGATCCAGTGCTTGACGCGCTGCGCGTCGGCGAACCGTGTGTACTTGCCGAGCGAGTCGAGCAGCACGATGACGAACGGCTTGCTCGCGATGTTCACGAGCATCACGACGCACTTGCCGGCCTCGCGGATGTAGCCGGTCTTCTGCAGCGTGATGTCCCAGTCCTGCTTCTTGACCAGCGCGTTCGAATTATTGAAGCCGAGCAGGCGGCCCGTATCCATCTCGACCTGGTACGACGGCGTCGTCGTGAATTCGCGGATCAGCGGGTACTCCGCGGCGGCCTGGACGAGTCGCGCCAGATCGCTTGCCGTCGACACGTTCGAAGGCGATAGCCCGGTCGGGTCCGAATAGTGGGTGTGCGTGAGGCCGAGCGAGGCGGCCTTGAAGTTCATCGCGGTGACGAATGCCTGCGTACCGCCGGGAAAGTGGCGGGCGAGCGAGGCAGCCGCCCGGTTCTCGGACGACATCAGCGCCAGGCGCAGCATCTCGCGGCGCGTCAGCGTCGTGCCGGCGCGAAGCCGCGACGAGCTGTTCTTCAGGAAATCGTAGTCGGCCGTTTCGATGTCCAGCACGTCGTCCATCGACTGCTGGGCGTCCAGCACGACCATCGCGGTCATCAGCTTGGTGACCGAAGCGATTGGCGTGACCTCATCTGCCGCTTTTGAGTAAAGCTGACGATCCGCGGCAGCGTCGAGCACCAGGACGTTCGCCGACGCGAGCTTCAACCGCGCCGGGTCGAGGTCGACGGCGCCCGCGCCCGTTGATAGGACGACAAGCCCCGCAAAAACAATCGACAGCAGACGTTTCATCAGAAGAGTTCTCAACAGTTTCCGCGCGTTTATCGCACGGCCTCAGCCCCGCCGTCAACAGGCAGTCGCCGACCGGCGACTACGAGGTGCTGCGAAGAGTCGCTGCCGCGGCCGCCGCAGTAGCCGGATTGAGCTCCTGCGGTGGTGGCGGGACCGCCGCCAGTCCCGCGCCGGCC
>JAICLP010000270.1 GCA_025925475.1 Burkholderiales bacterium
GGCCTACGAGTACACGCACGCCTACAGCTCGCTCAACCTGAAGCTCTCGAGCGGCGTCTACGGCTCGACGTTCTTCATGCTGACCGGCTTCCACGGCTTCCACGTGACGATCGGCGCGATCATGCTGTCGGTGATGCTGGCCCGCACGTTCCGCGGCCACTTCGATGCCGAGCACCATTTCGGATTCGAAGCTGCCGCGTGGTACTGGCACTTCGTCGACGTCGTCTGGCTGCTGCTGTTCGTGCTCGTGTACTGGCTCGCCTGACGGGGTCTCTCACAGCCCTCCCGGCTGGATCCATCCCATCCACCAGGAGAAGACGAGGAACGCGATCAGCGCCATCGACAGCGCGACGCGGACCGCGAGCGCGATGACGACCCGGTTGCCGTGGCCGCGATCGCGGTAGAGAAACACGAGCGCCGTGAAAAGCGCAGTGACGATCGCGACGAGCGCGACGATGACGATGGCTCTCATGGCGGTCGCGAGTCCCGGTCCAGTGTAGCACTTGAAATTCGGGGCCGCAGATGCATTTCCGAAGCGTGGCGAATGCATGCTGGATAGCGACGGCGAACGTGGATCGCCATTGGGCGCGATGCGCTTCCGAGCAATGATGCCCGCGATGCAAGGCGAGCCGGCGCGCGCAACCCGCCCCGCGTGGGTGCCGACGGTTGCTGCGCTGGTCACGGTCGTGCTTTGCATCGTCGCCGGCAACTGGCAGCACCGGCGGATGCAGGAGAAGGAAGCGTTGCAGCAGAAGATCGCGCAGGCGGCAGCGATGCCGCCGGTCGCATTGCCCTCCGATGTCGACGACTGGGAACCCTGGCGCTTTCGCCACGTGACCGCCACCGGCGAATACGACGCGAAGCGCCAGATCCTGATCGACAACAAGGTGCACGCGGGCCGGGTCGGCTTCGATGTCGTCACGCCGTTTCGGCTGAACGACGGACGCGCGGTGCTCGTCGATCGCGGCTGGGTTGCCGCGGGGCCGTCGCGCGCCACGCTGCCGCGGTCTTCACCCCCTGAGGGAACCGTTGCGGTGAGCGGCCGCGTCGACATTCCCCCGCGCCACTACTTCGAGCTCGGCAATGGAAAGGCGCCTTCCGGCGTCCTCTGGGAACACCTCGATCCCGGACGCTATGCAAAGGCGACCGGCATGCCGGTGCTGCCGATCGTGATCGATGCGACCGATGCGCGAAGCGGTGCCGAGCTTGCGCACGATTTTCCGCTTCCCGACACCGGCATCGACCGGCACCTGAGCTACATGGTCCAGTGGTACACGTTCGCGGCAATGGCGGCCGGTCTCTGGGCCTGGTTCACGTTCCGCCCCCGCATCCGGCGGCGCATCCATGCAACGCATTGAGGCGGGCGCGCTGCCGATGCGCGGGACGAGCGCGCGCAACAAGCGCCTCCTCGTGCTGCTCGCCGCGATCGCGCTCGCACCGATCGTCCTTTCGTATCTCGCGTACTACGCATGGCCCCGCGATGCGCGGGTCAATTACGGCGAGCTCCTGTCGGGAACGTTGCCGCACATCGTCGGCACGCGGCAGGACGGCAGCGCCTTCGACAGCAACGACGTGCGCGGCCGCTGGCTGCTCCTGCACGTCGCACCCGGCGATTGCAGCGGCGTGTGTGCCGACTCGCTTTACGCGTCCCGGCAGGCGCGAACGATCCAGAACGCCGAACGCGAGCGGGTCGTTCGCGTCTGGCTCGTGAATGGTGGACCGGAACCGGCGGCGAGCCTGCTTGCCGAGCATCCCGACCTCGCGGCAGTGCGCGTGTCCGCGCCGCCTACGCTGCCGCGCGGGAGGGGCCGCATCTATCTGGTCGACCCGCTCGGCAACTTCGTGCTCGCCTGGCCGTCGAAGCCTGACATCAAGGCGATGGCGAAGGACCTCGGACGCGTCCTTCGCGCCTCGAGCATCGGGTAAGAGACTCCTGCACGGTAAAATAACGGGCTTTCAAGGCGTTTTTCTCTTGGCCACCCTCGCTCTCGCCGAATCCAGGGCGCGACAGCTCTTCGCGCTCACCAAGCCGCGCGTCGTATCGCTGATCGTGTTCACCGCGGTCATCGGGATGTTCCTCGCAGTCCCCGGCGTTCCGCCCGCCGGGGCGGTGCTGTTCGGCACGATCGGCATCGCGCTCGTGGCCGGTGCCGCGGCTGCGATCAACTGTCTCGTCGAGCAGAACATCGACAAGCTGATGCGCCGCACGAGCTGGCGGCCGTTGCCGCGCGGCCAGCTCGGCTCGCGCGAGACGCTGTTCTTCGCGCTCGCCGTCGGTTCAGTCGGCCTCGCCATCCTCTACCGCCTCGTCAATCCGCTGACGATGTGGCTCACGCTCGCGACGTTCGTCGGCTACGCGGTGATCTACACGGTGCTGCTCAAGCCGGCGACGCCGCAGAACATCGTCATCGGCGGCGCATCGGGTGCAATGCCGCCGGTGCTCGGGTGGGCTGCCGTGACCGGGACGGTGCCGCCCGAAGCGCTGCTGCTGTTCCTGATCATCTTCGTCTGGACGCCGCCGCACTTCTGGGCGCTCGCGCTGTATCGTCGCGACGACTACGCGAATGCGAAGCTGCCGATGCTGCCCAATACGCACGGCATGCGCTACACGCAGCTGATGATCGTGCTCTACACGCTCGCCCTGACCGGCGTCACGATGATGCCGTACGCGGTGCGGATGAGCGGTGTTCCGTATCTCGTCGCGGCGATCGTGCTCGGCGGCATTTTCACCGGCTATGCGGTGCGGCTTTACCGCGCCTACAGCGATCGGCTGGCGCGCGCGATGTTCCGCTTCTCCATCGTCTATCTCGCCGCACTCTTTTCCGCGCTGCTGATCGATCACTATTGGCAGCGCATGGCGTGACGTCGCCGCCTTGAACTACGCTCGCACGATGCTCGGTGCCGGAACGCTTCGGCGTCTCTGGCTGATCCTGTTCGCCTCGCTCGTGCTCGCCGCCTGCGGTGCGAGCGGGCCGTCGTTCGATGCGTCGGACGTGACCGGCTCGTCGTTCGGTCACGATTTCGCGCTCAAGGACGCGAAGGGCAACACGCGCACGCTCGCCGATTTCCGGGGCAAGGCGGTCGTGGTCTTCTTCGGCTACACGCAGTGCCCCGACGTCTGCCCGGCGACGCTGGCGACGCTCGCGCAAGCGATGAAGGAGCTCGGATCGGACGCCGACCGCGTGCAGGTGCTTTTCATCACCGTCGATCCCGAGCGCGACACGCCGCAGCTCCTCGCGCAATACGTGCCGGCGTTCGACCCGCGTTTCCTGGGACTCTATGGCGACGCCGACGCCACGGCGCGCACGGCGAAGGAATTCAAGGTGATCTACCAGAAGGTGCCCGGGCCGACGCCCGGCAGCTACACGATGGATCACTCGGCGGGCAGCTACGTGTTCGATCCGACGGGACGGCTGCGCCTCTTCGTGTCGAACGGGCAGGGTGCCGACGTGTTCGTGCACGACCTGCGCGAGCTGCTGAACGGCGCTTGAGCGCTGGTAGATTCCCCCGACGCTCGCTTCGCTCGCTGCCGCCAGGGGGATTCGCGCCTCGATGCGGCTCTGCGGCGCTCAGCCTCGCGGCGCCGCGACCACTTCCCTTCGCTCTTCCTCGACCGACCTGTCGCGCCGCGCGCCGTCCGCGTCTCGCGGCGCGAGCCGCTCCTTGACCAGATAGAGCGGCCGCTGCTTCACCTCGACGAACATCCGCGCGAGGTATTCGCCGATGATGCCGAGCGCCATCAGTTGCAATCCGCCGAGAAACAGGATCAGCGTGACGAGCGTCGGGTAGCCGCGCACGGGATCGCCGATCAGCAACGTCTTGATCACGACGTAGACGCCGTAGAAGAAGGCGGCGAGCGCCGTCGCGAGCCCGATGTAGCTCGCGAGCTTGAGCGGCACCGCCGAGAACGACGTGATGCCTTCGAGCGCGAAATTCCACAGCCGCCAGTAGTTCCACTTGGTCGTTCCGGCGAGACGTCCGGCGCGATCGTATTCGAGCGTTCGCGTCGGAAATCCGATCCACGCGAACAGTCCCTTCATGAAGCGGCTCCGCTCCGGGAACGCGCGCATCGCCATCACCGCGCGGCGCGACAGCAGGCGGAAGTCGCCGACGTTCTCGGGGATGTCGATGTCGCTCATGCGGCCGATGACGCGGTAGAAGACAGCCGCGGTCGCGCGCTTCAGCCATCCATCGCCGGCACGGCTGCGGCGGGACATGACGACGACGTCGTGCCCGGCACGCCATTCGTGGACCATTGCCGGAACGCACTCGGGCGGGTCCTGCAGGTCGGCGTCGATGACGATCACCGCGTCGCCGCGCGCGCAGTCGAGGCCCGCGCTCATCGCCGCCTCCTTGCCGAACCGGCGCGAAAGGTCGATGACGCTGACGCGCGGATCGGCATCGTGCAGCTCGACCAGCGCGCGCCACGAGCCGTCGGCGCTGCCGTCGTTCACGTAGACGATCTCGGCATCGCCATCGAGCGTGTCGAGCACCGCGGCGAGGCGACGATGGAACTGCGCAAGCACCGCCTCCTCGTCGTGCACGGGAACGACGATCGATAATGTCGGGGGAACGGCCATCAGTCGCGCAGGATAGTTCCGGGACGTCCACGTGGGCGGGGCGAAGGCTAGGCTAGCATAGCGACCCGATATGTCACGAACTGTCGCGGAAGCGCTTCCCCGGCGCGCTGA
>JAICLP010000273.1 GCA_025925475.1 Burkholderiales bacterium
ATTGATCGCAAACTGCACGTTCGATCCGCCGGTATCGACTCCGATCTCGCGCAGAACCGCGATCGACGCGTTGCGCATGATCTGGTATTCCTTGTCGGTCAGCGTCTGCGCCGGCGCGACGGTGATCGAGTCTCCGGTGTGCACGCCCATCGGGTCGAGGTTCTCGATCGAGCAGACGATGATGCAGTTGTCCTTGCGATCGCGCACGACCTCCATCTCGAACTCTTTCCAGCCGAGCAGCGACTCCTCGATCAGGAGCTCGCGCGTCGGCGACAGGTCCAGCCCGCGCTTGCACATGTCGACGAACTCGTCCTTGTTGTACGCGATGCCGCCGCCCGTGCCGCCGAGCGTGAACGACGGACGAATGACCGCCGGAAAGCCTATCTGCGCCTGCACGTCGAGCGCCTGCTCGAGGTTGTGCGCGATGCCGGAGCGCGCGGAGCCGAGCCCGATGCGCGTCATCGCCGCCTTGAACTTCTCGCGGTCCTCGGCCTTGTCGATCGCCTTCTTCGATGCGCCAATCAGCTCGACGTCGTACTTCATCAGAATTCCTTCACGCGCGAGGTCGAGCGCGCAATTGAGCGCCGTCTGCCCGCCCATCGTCGGAAGGAGCGCATCGGGACGCTCGCGCTCGATGATGCTCGCGACCATCTGCCAGGTGATCGGCTCGATGTACGTGACGTCGGCCATCTCCGGGTCGGTCATGATCGTCGCCGGATTCGAGTTGACGAGGATCACCCGATAGCCTTCCTCGCGCAGCGCCTTGCACGCCTGCGCGCCCGAGTAATCGAACTCGCAGGCCTGTCCGATGATGATCGGACCGGCGCCGATGATGAGGATGCTGCGGAGGTCGCTGCGGCGTGGCATCGGTTGCTACTCGGATGGAGTGAGGTTCGGCGAATGCAAGCGACGTGCGCAGCGTTCGATGTTCGGGCGGATCACCGGGTCGCGGATCGATGCCTCGGCGCAGACCTCGGCAAGATACGCGTTGATCGCCACGCGCGGAGACGCGCTGTCGCGAAATCGACGCAGTTGCGGGTGGTGTCGGTAACCGATCGTACGGCCTCGCAGAACGGCTCGAGCGAGCAGCGCTTCGCGCCAAAGCGCCACCAGCCCTTTGGCGTCGAGATACCGGGGGTGAAGCGTCCAGAGTCGCATGACGTTCTCGGGCGGGCGAACAGTTCGACGCCGATCGCCTCTATCCGTTGTCCCGCTTTTTCAATCCATCATCCTGACGAAGCGATCGAAGAGGTAGCCCAGATCATGCGGTCCCGGACTCGCCTCCGGATGTCCCTGGAAACTGAATGCGGGCCGATCGGTGCGTGCGATGCCCTGCAGGCTGCCGTCGAACAGCGACACGTGCGTGACGCGCACGTTCGACGGCAACGTTGCCGCATCGACGGCGAAACCATGGTTCTGGCTCGTGATCAGTACCTGCCCGGTATCCTTGTCGAGCACCGGATGGTTCGCGCCGTGGTGGCCGAACTTCATCTTCAGCGTCCGCGCGCCGGAGGCGAGGCCGAGCAGCTGATGCCCGAGGCAGATGCCGAACGTCGGCAATCCGCGATCGACGAGATCGCGAATCGCGTCGATCGCGTAGTCGCACGGCTCGGGATCGCCGGGACCGTTCGAAAGAAAGATGCCGTCCGGCGCGAGTGCGAACGCATCCTTTGCCGATGTTTTCGCGGGCACCACGCTAAGCCGGCAACCGCGCTGCGCGAGAAGCCGCAGGATGTTGTGCTTCGCGCCGTAGTCGTAGGCGACGACGTGGAATTTCGCTTCGCCCATCGGCCGATAACCGCTGCCGAGTGCCCACGCGCCCGACGTCCAGTCGTAGGGTTCTGCACACGAAACGACCTGCGCGAGATCGAGTCCGGTCATCGATGGCGCGGATCGCGCACGTGCAATCGCGTCGCCGGCGTCCGCTTCGCCGAGCGACTCCGCTGCGGCGATGCAGCCGTTCTGCGCCCCGCGCTCGCGCAGGATGCGGGTCAGCTTGCGCGTGTCGACATCGGCGATCGCGACGACGTTCGCGCCGCGCAGATATTGCGACAGATCCTCAGCGCGGCGCCAGCTCGATGCGAGCCGCGGAAGGTCGCGAACGACGAGACCGGCGGCGAAGATGCGCCGCGATTCGGCATCGTCCGCATTCACGCCGACGTTGCCGATGTGCGGATACGTGAGCGTCACGATCTGCCCCGCATACGACGGATCGGTCAGGATCTCCTGGTAGCCGGTCATCGAGGTGTTGAACACGACCTCGCCCACGGCATGGCCCAGAGCCCCGATCGCGCGGCCGCGCAGAACGGTTCCGTCGGCGAGTGCGAGCAACGCCTGCGACTGCGCAGCAAACAGCGGCGGCATCGAGGAAGCCGAGGATGGCGATGCGTTCATGAAGTCGACATCGATCGCGACGGGGCGCATTGCGCGCGCCCGGACGTGCAAACGGGGAAGGTGTGGCCTTCCCCGCGCGCGCCGCAAATTTTAACCGAAGACGACGCGGGGCGGCAAACGTCGCACCGTCTCGCGAATGATCTGCGTGAGACGAAGCATGCCGGTCCGGCATTCTCGCGATCCGCGAAGATCGGATAGAGCTCGGCGAAGCGCTCGCCGCCCTCGCGCATCGGTAGCGGCTGCAACGTCCCCGCCAGGAGCTCGGGTCGTATCTTGTCTCGGGATACCAGCCGTAGCCGCGCAGCGTCACCGGGAGTGAGCCATGACGCTGCTGCAACTCAACACGAGCCTGTTCTCCAACGCCGGCCAGTCGAGCCGCCTTGCCGCGCAGTCCGTCGCCGACCAGCAAGCCGCGAATCCGTCGCTCGCGATCGTCGAGCGCCTCGCGGCCCGATCAGGTCAGTGCAGGCCGAGCACGTCGCGCATGTCGAAGAGCCCGCTCTCGTGGTTCGCGCGACGCGCGGCGACGAAGCGGGCCGCGCGCAGTGCCCCTGTCGCGAAATTGCGCCGTGACGTCGCGCGATGCGCAAGCTCGAGCCGCTCCCCTGCGCCGGCGAAGAGCACCGTGTGCTCACCGACGACGTCGCCACCCCGAAGCGTCGCGAAGCCGATCGCCGCCTGCGGACGCTCGCCGGTCACGCCCTCGCGCGCATAGACGGCGTGCTCGCGCAGCGCGACGCCTGCGCCGTCGGCTGCCGCTTCGCCGAGCGCAAGCGCGGTGCCCGACGGCGCATCGACCTTCAGCCGGTGATGCATCTCGAGGACCTCGATGTCGAACGCGGGGCCGAGCAGTTGCGCGGCGCGGCGCACGAGATCGATCAGCACGTTGACCCCGACGCTCATGTTCGGTGCGAACACGATCGGAATCGTGCGCGCACGCGCGGCGATTTCCGCCTTGCCCGCATCGTCGAACCCGGTGGTGCCGACGACGGCGGCAACGCCCGCACTGGCGCAGGCGGCGAGATGCGCAAGCGTCCCCGAAGGCCGCGTGAAATCGATAAGGACGTCGGCGACGCGGATCGCCTCGTCGATGCCGGACATGATACGAACCCCTGTCGAGCGGCCGCAGCGCTCCCCGGCATCGGCGCCGATCGCTGTGCTTCGCGGCACGTCGATCGCCGCGGCGAGCGTCAAATCGGATGCTTCGAGCGTCGCCTCGATCAGCGCCTGGCCCATGCGCCCACCGGCGCCGGCGATCGCGACGCGAACGGGCGTTGCACGCGAGTCGGTCGCAAGCCCGGCGGACGAGGCGTCGCTCACTTGCGGAACACGTCGAGGAAGCGGTCCCAGAAGTTCTTCTCGCCTTCGGCGTTCGACGGCAGCGCCTTGGCGGTCGCCGATTTGTTGAGCTCGACAACGGTCTCCGGCAACTTGTCGCCTTCCCAGCGTGTCACTTTGCCGTCCGCGAAATAGACGGTGAAGTTGCGGTGCTCGAGGACCTTTCCCTGGCGCGTGTATTCGTAAACGTAATCCCACTGGTCGGGTCGAAACGGTGACGTGACGAGCGGCGTGCCGAGGATCTGGCGCACCTGGGTCTGCGTCATGCCGACCTTGAGCTTGTCGACCGCATCCTCGGACAGGTAATTACCCTGGTTGATGTCGATCTTGTAGACGCCGAGCGAGCGCCACGTCGGCACGTAGCGATCGAATGTCGCGCAACCGGTGGCCAGGAACGAGACGAGCGCTATCGGCAGGACGCACGCCGCACGAACATGACGACGTCCATCGGCGCGCGCGGCCGGTCTTGCGATGGGTTCTATGGGAATCACAGGCAAATTGACTATTATAGACACGGTGGCGCGCACGATACGTCGCCGCCCCGGGGCGACACAAGCACGCGCGCATGCGCGGGGGACCGATGAGCAACTCTCATGACCTGAAAAGTGCAGGGCTCAAGGCGACGGTTCCGCGCCTCAAGATCATCAACCTGTTCGAGACGTCGAAGGTCCGTCACCTTACCGCCGAGGACGTCTACAAGCTGCTCCTCGCCGAGGGCCTCGACATCGGCCTCGCCACCGTCTATCGCGTGCTGCCGCAGTTCGAGCAGGCCGGCCTGCTCGTGCGGCACCACTTCGAATCGGGCAAGGCGGTGTTCGAGTTGAACGAGGGCAAGCATCACGATCATCTCGTGTGCCTGCAATGCGGGCGCGTCGAGGAG
>JAICLP010000283.1 GCA_025925475.1 Burkholderiales bacterium
ACGCTCTTGAGATCGCGCCACAGTCCGTCGAGAAAGCGTATCCACGCCGGATTGTTCGTCGGCGGCGTTGATTCGGCGTGCGGCGCGACGCGCTCGTCCTTCGCGAGCGGCAGCGCATCGATCGCGTCGATCAGCTGGTCGAGCCTGATCGAAATGCCGGCGACGTCGACGTACGGCACGGCCTTCAGCCGCTCCATGTCGCGCGCGCGCGCGCGCCGCAGCGGCGCGAGTTGCGGCCGGTCGAGTTGCGCGAGCTTCGCGTCGGCCACCTGCAATCCGGCGAGCGCGGCATGGACGTTCCCCGCGAGCGAAAGCTGCTGGCTCGCGAGCACGAGAATCTGCTCGACCTCCGAGAGCGCGAGCTCGTCGCGCGACGGCGCGAGATCGCGATAGAGCGCCTCGAGCGCCGACTGCTGCGACTGGAACTCGGCGACGCGCGCATCGAGCAGCGCGAGCTTCGCCTGCGCCTCGCGCAACTGATTCGCGAGATCGGAATCGCGCTCGCGCGCCTGTGCGGAGGCAGCATCGGCCGCAGTCAGCCGGTGCGCAACGTCGCCGCGCAGCGTTCGGGTGACCTGACGCTGGTCATACCACGCGTAGATGCCGGCCAGAATGGCCAGGATGACGATCGTCCACAGCGCGCGCAACGTCAGCGGAACGCCCGGACGCGGCGCCCCAGGCGGTGGCGCGGGCGCCGTGCCGCGCGGTTCCGCGGCATCGTCATCGGCATTGGAAAGCGTGGACATGGCCGGGGGCGATTCTAGCAGTCCGATCCTGCGCACTTCGTCGCGAACGCTGGCTCGCAATGCGCGGCTCGCATACAATGCGCGAGCGCATCCGCCCCTTCGCGCGCGAGTTTGTCGGAGAGGCTCCTTTTGAGCGGTCTCACGTTCGTCGCGTTGATCGCGCTCGCGATCGGCATTGCCGTTGCGTATCGCGCCGGCCTCGTTCGTTCGCGTCGCAATGCGCACCAGTCACCTTCGATGCATCAGCCCGCACAGTCCCCCGTGTCACGTGCAGCGGCGCCCGTCGCTCCGGTCGACACGGCGCGAACGGTGTCGGCCGAGAAGGTCCAACTGCGCGCGTTCGCCGACGATCGCGCAAAGCTCTTCGCGGCACTCGCCGACGCGCGTGCCGAACTCGCGCGGCTCAGGCAGATCGTGATCGACATCGAGCGCAATGCGCCGCCGCCACTCCTCGATGCGCCGGGCACGCCCGATGATCTGAAGCTGATCGTCGGCGTAGGGCCCGTGATCGAGCGCATGCTCCACCAGGCTGGCATCGGCACCTATCGGCAGATCGCGCGCCTCACCGAGCGCGAGATCGATGCGATCGACGCACGGCTTGCCGAGTTCCCGGGACGCATCCGTCGCGACGGCTGGGTCGTGCAGGCGCGCTCGCTTCATCTCGCGAAATACGGAACGCATCCGTGACGGCCGCGCGCGCGGCGCTGCCGATCGTCGTACTGGCGCTCGTCTGGGGCTTCAACTGGCCGGTACTCAAGATGGGCGTCACCGAGATGGCGCCGCTCACGTTCCGCGCGCTGACGCTGCCGTTCGCCGCGCTCGGCATGCTCGCGTACGCGCGCGCCGCACGCGACCCGATGCGCGTCCCGCGCGAATTCGGACCGAAGCTGTGCGCGCTCGCGCTGTTCAACATCACGCTCTGGAACGGCTTCGTGCTGTTCGGCGTGCAGCAATTGCCGGCGGGAAGGAGCGCGATCCTCGCCTACACGATGCCGATCTGGGCGACCGCGATCGCCGCGGTCGTCGTGCACGAACCGATTTCGCGCCGCAAGCTCATCGGCTTGGCACTCGGCGCAACCGGCATGGCGGTCCTTCTCGGCGAGCAGATCGTCGTCGTCCGTGCGGCGCCGTTCGGCGCGCTGATGATCCTGATCGCGGCCGTCTCGTGGGCATACGGAACCGTGCTGTTGCGAAAATGGCAGCCGACGATGCCGCAGAATGCGCTGTCGGGCTGGATGATGCTGATCGGCTGGATCCCGCTCGCGCTCGCGGCCCCGTTGTTCGACGCGCAATCGTTAGGCGGGGAGCTCGCACGACTGTCGCTGCGCGGCTGGTTCTCGCTGTTCTACAACGTCTTCCTCGCCGGCACGATCGCCAATCTCGCGTGGTTCATGCTGGCGCGCTCGCTGCCGGTCGCGATCTCGTCGTTGTCGTCGCTGCCGATACCCGTCGTCGGGGTGATCTCCGGGATGCTGCTGCTCGGCGAGCGGCCCGGTTTGCAGGAATGGATCGCGCTTGCGCTCGTCGTCAGCGCACTCGCGATCGTGATGCTCGCCCCGCGACAAACGACGACCGAGATACCGACGCCGCACGACGCATGACTGGAGCGCAGTTTCTTACTGAAGCTCGGGCACGAGCGTCAGCACCTGGCCTTCGGCGAACCAGCGATCGAGGTTCGCCTTGCATAGATCGGCCATCGCCTTGCGGGTCTCGTGCGTCGCGCTGCCGACGTGCGGCAGCAGTACGACGTTGTCCATCTCGAAGAGCGCCTCGGGAACCTGCGGCTCCATCTCGAACACGTCGAGTCCCGCGCCCTTGATCGTGCCGCGCTCGAGCGCGCGCACGAGCGCCGCTTCGTCGACGATCGATCCGCGTGCGATGTTGACGAGCGTCCCCTTGCTGCCGAGGGCCGCCAATACTTTCTCGCCGACGACATGGCGCGTTGCCGGTCCGCCGGGACACGCGACGACGAGAAAATCGACGTCGGCGGCAAGCGCTTCGAGCGTCGGCACATAGCGGTACGGAACATCCTGTCGCGTGCGTCCCGTGTACGCGACGCGCATGCCCATCGCGTCGACGCGCTTCGCGATCGCCTTGCCGATGCGGCCGAGCCCCAGGATGCCGACCGACTTCCCCGAGAGCTTCGTGGCGAGCGGCAGCGAGCGCTTCATCCATTCGCCGTCGCGCACGAAGCGGTCGGCGTGCACGAAGTTGCGTCCGGTCATCAGGATCAGCGCGACGGCGACGTCGGCCACGTCGTCGGTCAGCACGTCCGGCGTGTTCGTCACGAGGATGTCGTGCTCGCGGCAGTAGCTCGTCGGGACGCCGTCGTAGCCGACGCCGAACACCGAGATGATCTCGAGATTGGGCAGGGCGTCGAGAAGCGCCGTCGGCGTCACCGTGCCGCCGCCCTGGACCAGTCCGCGGATGCTCTGCCCGACTCGCGCGACGAGCGCGTCGCGATCGTGGTGAGCGGCGTAGTCGTGACAGCGGTAATCGGCTTCGAGCGGATCGCGCAGGAATTTCGGCAGCGATGCCGTGATGAGAATGTCGATGTCGTTCATGGCTTTCTTCGGTCGAGGATGGAGGACTACGAGCGACGTGTTCCGGCCACGCGCGCATTGCCCGGCGCGAAATAGTCGAGGAGACCCGCGAGCAGGCCGCCGTCCCCACCCGACGTCTCGACGGCGGCAAGCCCGTGCACGCGGGCGCGCTCGGCAATCCGCGGATGCGCGGCGAACGCCGGCAGCTTCGCGATCATGTCGCGGCCTTCGTCGCCGAGCGCCGCCATCAGGTTGTTCACGCCTTCGGCCGAGGTGAGCGTCAGCGCATGCGCGCGGGCTTCGCGCAGCGCTTCCACGAGTCCTTCGGCGCCGCTCGAAGGCGCGACGCGCCGATAGCACGGCACGTGATCGACGGTCGCACCGCGCATGCGCAACGCATTGCCGAGAAATTCGCGGCCGCCCTCGCCGCGGAAGATGACGACGCGCTTGCCCTGCACGTCCGCGAGATCGGCCAGCTCGAGCAATCCCTCGCTGTCCCACGACTTCAGGGGAATGCGCGTATCGGCGATGCCTGCCGCGGCGAGTGCCTCGGCCGTTCCCGGTCCGGGCGCGAACGTGCGCAGTGTTGGCGGCCATCCGCCGCCGGGCCGCGCGCCGAACTCGACGGCGTTGGCGGACACGAAGATCGCGATGTCGTAGCGATCGAGCCGGGCGTGCACGTCGGCGAGTTGCGTGCCGTCATCGGGCGGCAGGATCACGATCGCGGGCCAGATGAGCGGACTGCCGCCGAGCGCCGCGATGCGCGACGCGAAAACGGCGGCAGGACGTTGCGGCCGCGTGACGATGACGCCGATGCCGTCGAGCGGCCCCGCTTCGCGCGACGGCGGCACGAGCGGATGAATGTCGGTCGTCATGCGACGGCTGCGGCAAGCCGATGTGCACCGCGACGCAGAAAATCATCGGCGAGCGCGACGCCGAGCGCATGCGCGTCGTCGATTTCGGTCACCGCATTCTCGACTTCGCCGCGCAGGACCTCGCGGCCGTCGCGCGACGCGAGAAGGCCGCGCAGCCACAGCCGCCCTTCTTCCCAC
>JAICLP010000179.1 GCA_025925475.1 Burkholderiales bacterium
AGTTCCTGTGGTCGCCGCTGCTCGATCGCTACGCGCTGCCCGCCTTTGGACGGCGTCGCGGCTGGATGCTCGCGACGCAGACCGTGCTGCTCGCGTCGATTCCGCTGTTCGGCGTGCTGCATCCGAAGGTCGACATCGTCGCGATCGTGACGCTGTCGACGCTCGTCGCGTTCTTCTCGGCGAGCCAGGACATCGTTCTCGACGCGTATCGGCGCGAGATCCTGCCCGATCCCGAGCTCGGCCTCGGCACGTCGATCCACGTCAACGCCTACCGGATCTCGAGCCTGGTCCCCGGCGCCCTTGCGCTGATCCTCGCCGATCGGATGCCGTGGTCCGCCGTCTATGTCGTCACGGCGCTGTTCATGCTGCCGGGCATCGCGATGACGCTCGTCGTCCACGAGCCGAGGCTCGCGCGTGGACAACCGCGGACGCTGCGCGAGGCCGTCGTCGAGCCGTTCCACGAATTCATCGCCCGCAACGGCTGGCGCGAGGCGTTGACCGTGCTGCTCTTCATCTTCCTCTACAAGCTCGGCGACAGCATGGCGACCGCGCTCGCGACGCCGTTCTACCTCGACATGGGGTTCACGAAAACCGAGATCGGCGTGATCGCGAAGAACGCCGGCCTGTGGGCGAGCGTCGCCGGTGGCCTGCTCGGCGGGCTCTGGATGGTGAAGATCGGCATCAACCGCGCGCTGTGGCTCTTCGGTGTCGTCCAGGTGGTGTCGATTCTCGGCTATGCATGGCTCGCCTACGTCGATCGGCCCGACCGGTTGCTGCTCGCCGTCGTCATCGCTGTCGAAGCGCTCGGCGTCGGTCTTGGCACCGCCGCCTTCACCGCGTTCATCGCGCGCACGACCGATCCGCGCTACACGGCGACGCAGTACGCGCTCTTCACGAGCCTCGCCGCCGTGCCGCGCACGGTCGTCAACGCGTCGACCGGCTTGATCGTCGAGCGCATCGGCTGGCTCGACTTCTATCTGCTCTGCACGCTGCTCGCGTTGCCCGGCATGGCATTGCTTTTGCGTGTCGCGCCGTGGCGTGGCGAGGCGAACGCCGTCCCGTCGCCAGCCAGCGGACGCGCATGAACCCATGGTGATGAACCGGCACAAATTCAGCGCGATCGCGCATCGCGATCACGACTACTGCAATCCGATCTCGGCCGCGAAGATCGAGCGGATGCTCGACCTCCTGCCGCTCGAGGAGTCGTCGCGCGTCCTCGACCTGGGCTGCGGCCGTGCCGAGCTCGCGCTGCGCATCATCGAGCGCTTCGGCGCGCGCGTGATGGCGATCGACAACTCGTCGCTGATGCTCGATGCGGCGCGCGAGCGCGCCGAGTGGACGGGTGCCCTCGGCCGGCTGCACCTCGACAACGTCGACATCGCCGAATTCCAGGCCGATCCCGAGACGTTCCACCTGACCGTCATGCTCGGCGCTGGCGGCATCCCTGGCGGCATGAGCGGCATCTGCCGGCATCTGAAATCGTGGACGAAGTCGGGCGGTTACGTGATGATCGGCGAGGGTTACTGGGAGCGGCGCGCTCATCCGCAATACCTGTCGCTGCTCGGCGCCGACAGCGAGCAGTACCTGAATCACGCGGCCAACGTGCAGGCAGGCGTCGATGCCGGCCTCATCCCGATGCACGCGGCGACCGCATCGACGGACGAGTGGGACGAGTACGAATGGAAGTACTGCCGCTCGATCGAGCGCTATGCGCGCGAGCATCCCGAGGATCCCGACGTGCCGGAGATGCTCGAACGGATTCGCCGCTGGCGCGATGCGTACCTGCGCTGGGGACGCGACACGCTGGGCTTTGCGATCTATCTCTTCTATCGGCCCGGACCGTACGTCGGCTAAGGGTCGATGAAAAGGTAGAAAAGGGGCCTGTGTCGATTTTCGCGTGCGGCTGCGGCGGCGGCCGCTCAACCGTACCCGCGAAAATCGACCCTGGCCCCTTTTCTTTTCTTTCGTCTCTGACCCTGATTCGGTTTCACGTCGCATCCAGCGCCGCGGCGACCTCCAGCCACTCTGCTTCGAGCCGCGCGAGCGTCCACGTGAGCTCGCCCTGCCGCTCGATCGACGCAACGAGCCGCTCCTTCACCTCGTCCGAATAGGCTTCCGGCGACGCGAGCCATTCGTCGAGCGCCTGCTTCTCGGCACCGAGGCGCTCGAGGTCGGCATCGAGCGCGGCCTGCCGCGCGAGCAGCGGCTTGCGGGCGTCGGCGCGCTTTTGCCGCGCCTGCGCCTCCTCGCGCTTTTGCGCACGGCGATCGGCGGCCGGCTTTGCGCTGGATGCATCCTCCCGGCGCACCGCTCGCCGCGCGCGATCGAGCACCCAGGTCCGATAGTCGTCGAGGTCGCCATCGAATGGCGTGACGCTCTCGTCGGCGACGAGCCACAACTCGTCCACGGTTGCGCGCAGCAGATGCCGGTCGTGCGCGACGACGATCAGCGCGCCTTCGTAATCCTGCAGCGCCTCCGTCAGCGCTTCGCGCATCTCGATGTCGAGATGATTGGTCGGTTCGTCGAGCAGCAGCAGGTTCGGCCGCTCGCGCACGATCAGCGCCAGCGTGAGGCGCGCCTTCTCGCCGCCTGAAAGCCGAGCGACCGGCGCCAGGGCCATGTCGCCGCGGAAATCGAAGCCGCCCAGGTAATCGCGAAGCTCCTGCTCGCGCGTATTCGGTTCGAGCCGCGCGAGATGCCACAGTGGCGTCTCGTCGACGCGCAACTGCTCGACCTGATGCTGCGCGAAATAGCCGAGGCGCAACTGCTGGGCCACCGTCCGTTCGCCGGCAAGCGGCAAAAGCGTTCCGGCGAGCGCCTTCAAGAGCGTCGACTTCCCGGCGCCATTCGCACCGAGCAGGCCGATGCGTGCGCCGGCCAGCACGCTCCAGTCGACGTCGACCAGCACCGGTTGTGCGTCGGGATAGCCGAGCGTGGCGTCCGCAAGCCGCACGAGTTGCCGCGCGTGCGTGTCGACGGCGGGAAAGGCGAACGAGAACGGGCTGTCGACGTGCGCGGGCGCAATGATCTCCATCCGCTCGAGCGCCTTGATCCGGCTTTGCGCCTGCCTGGCCTTTGTCGCTTTCGCGCGGAAGCGGTCGACGTACGAGCGAAGATGCGCGATCTGCCGCTGCTGCGTGGCGTACGCCGCCTGCGTCAGCGCCAGCTTGGCCGCGCGCTCGCGCTCGAACTGCGAGTAGTTGCCGCCGTACGCGACGAGCTTCCCGGCGTCGACGTGGACGATCGTGTCGACGACCGCGTCGAGAAAATCGCGGTCGTGCGTGATCAGAAGCAGCGTGCCGGGAAAGCGGCGCAGCCAGTCTTCGAGCCACAGCACCGCGTCGAGGTCGAGATGGTTCGTCGGCTCGTCGAGCAGCAGCAGGTCCGAGCGGCACATCAGCGCCTGCGCGAGGTTGATGCGCATCCGCCAGCCGCCCGAGAAATGCGCGACCGGCTGCGACTGCCGACCTTCGTCGATGCCAAGCCCGGCGAGAAGCGTCGCGGCGCGCGCGCGAGCACCGTAGCCGCCGATCGCTTCGAACCGGTGGTGCAGCTCGGCGAGCTGGTCCGCGCTGTACGTCTGCGGTTGCGCCAATGCGCGCTCGATCGCGCGAAGCTCCGCATCGCCGTCCTGAACGTACTCGATGGCCGCTGTCGCGGCCGGCGTCGTTTCCTGCGCAACATGCGCGACGGTCCACGCGACCGGCACGTCGATCTCGCCGGCATCGGGAAGCAGCTCGCCGCGAATGGCCGCGAAGAGGCTCGACTTGCCCGAGCCGTTCGCACCGACGATGCCGACCTTGTGCCGGTCGTGGATCGTCAGCTCGGCATCGTGCAACAGGCGGCGTGCGCTGCGCGCGAGCGTCAGATGCGAAATGCGCAGCACGGCATGGAGTCAGGCGCTCAGCGCAGATCGAAGTCGTAGTCGATGACGAGCGGCGCGTGATCGGAGAAGCGCCGATTCCGGTAGATCGACGCGGCACGCGCCGTCGCCGCGATCTTCGGCGTCGCGATCTGGTAATCGATGCGCCAGCCGACGTTCTTCTTCCACGCCTCGCCGCGGTTCGACCACCACGTGTACTGGTCCGGCCGCGGATCGACCTTGCGAAAGACGTCGACGAAGCCGAGCTCGAGCACGCGCGAAAGCCACGCGCGCTCCTCCGGCAGGAAGCCCGAATTCTTCTGGTTGCTGCGCCAGTTGCGAAGGTCGATGGGCTGATGCGCGATGTTCCAGTCGCCGCACAGCACGACTTCGCGGCCGTTGCGAACGAGCGCTTCGAGGTGCGGCAGGAATGCGTCGAGAAAGCGCAACTTCGACGCCTGCCGGTGCGGGCCGCTCGATCCTGACGGGAGATAGACGCTCACGACGGAAACGTCGGCGAAATCGGCCTGCAGGTAGCGGCCTTCGGCGTCGAACTCGGCATGGCCGAAGCCGGTGCCGATCCGCGGCGGATGCTTCGCGTACAGCGCGACGCCGCTGTAGCCCTTCTTCGTCGCCGGATGAAACGCCGCGTGGGACTTGCGCGGCGCGGCGAGCGCGCGCGGCACGTCGCCGGTGTCGCACTTGATTTCCTGCAGGCAGACGACGTCCCACGGCTCGACGCGCACGAGCCATCGCGCGAAGCCTTTGCGCTCGGCGGCGCGCAGGCCGTTGACGTTCAGCGTGACGATGCGCATGACGATCGCGAAAAACCGCGGAGTTTAACCGAGCGAACCGGCGAGCCACCGCTATACTCGCCGCGACACATTCATCCTGTTCACGACAAATGACCGATTTTCGCCCGCAGTTCCTGCAATTTGCATTGGCACATGACGTGCTTAGGTTCGGCGAGTTCGTTACGAAGGCGGGACGCAGGAGTCCTTACTTTTTCAACGCAGGACTGTTCTTCGATGGCGCGAGCCTCGGCCGGCTCGGCGAGTTCTACGCGCAGGCGTTGCTCGAATCCGGCGTGGATTGCGATCAGCTCTTCGGGCCGGCATACAAGGGCATTCCGCTTGCGACGTCGACGTCGATCGCGCTGGCCGCGAGGGGTCACAATCTGCCCTATGTTTTCAATCGCAAGGAAGCCAAGGATCACGGGGAAGGCGGCAGCCTCGTCGGCGCGCCGATCCGCGGACGCGTGATGATCGTCGACGATGTCATCACTGCCGGAACCTCGGTGCGCGAATCGGTGGCGTTGATTCGCGCGAACGGCGCGCAGCCCGCGGGCGTGCTGATCGCGCTCGATCGGATGGAGCGAGGGCAGGGCGAGGCGTCGGCCGTGCAGGAAGTGCGCGACAGCTTCGGCATTCCGGTCATCGCGATCGCGACGCTCGACGACGTGATGGCGTTCATCGGTGGACGTCCGGAGCTCGCAGCCCATGCGCAGGCGGTGACCGACTATCGCGCGCGTTATGGCGTGAACTGAAGGCCCAGGAAGCGAAAGGATCGCGATGAAGGAACGAGCGTACGCAGTCGATGCCCGGATCGCCGCACGGACGTGCCGCATCGGAGCGCTGCTGGCCTGCGCGCTCCTCATTGCGGTCGCCGGCCGCGCGCATGCGGCGCTGTACAAGTGGACCGACGCTCAGGGCGTCGTGCATTACAGCGACCAGTTGCCGGTCGACGCGGTCAATCGCGCCAGCTCGCAGCTGAACCGCCAGGGCATGACCGTGCACAAGACCGACCAGGCGCGGGTCGTCCAGCATGTCGCGAAGACCGAAGGCGAGGAGCAGAAGCTTCGCGAAGCCGAACGCGAGCGCATCATCGCGGCTCGCCGCGACCGCGCGCTGATCGAGTCCTATACGAACGAAGCGGAGATCGAGCTCGCGAAAACGCGCGCCGTCGCGACGATCGAAGGCCAGGTGCAATCGGCCCGCGCCCTCGTCGCTCAGATATCCAAGCACCGCCAGGAGCTCGAGGACAAGAAGCCGTCGTATGCGCCGCGCCCCGTTCCGGGCTCGCTGATCCGCGAGATCGAGACGATCGACGCCGAGCTCGGGCGCCAGAACGAATACATCGACCAGAAGCAGAAAGAGGCGGAAAACGTCGCGGCTCGCTACGAAGCCGACAAGGAGCGCTTCCGCGAGCTGCGCACCGGCGTGGGCGGCTCGATCGTCACGAACGACGGCGGCCGCAGCGCCGCGAGCCAGCCGGTCGGCATCGAGCTCACCAGCGCCCGCTGAAAAAAGGAAAAAGGGGCCAGGCTCGAATCAAAGATTCGAGCCTGGCCCCTTTTTTCACGGAAAGTCGTCTCTGACCCTGTTTCGGTGCCGCTGCGATAATCGGGGTTCGGAGAATCCCCGGTTTCCCCTCCCATGGCTCAATACGTTTACACGATGAATCGTGTGGGCAAGGTCGTCCCGCCCAAACGCGTCATCCTCAAGGACATTTCGCTTTCGTTCTTTCCTGGCGCGAAGATCGGCGTGCTGGGTCTCAACGGCGCCGGCAAGTCCAGCCTGCTGCGCATCATGGCGGGCGAGGACAAGGAGTACGAAGGCGATGCGGTGCCGATGCCCGATCTGCGGATCGGCTTCCTGCCGCAGGAACCGAAGCTCGATCCGGACGCGACGGTGCGAAGCATCGTCGAGGAAGGCATGGGCGAGGTGCTGCAGGCGAAGGCCCGGCTCGACGACGTCTATGCGGCGTACGCGGAGCCCGACGCCGATTTCGATGCGCTCGCCGCCGA
>JAICLP010000380.1 GCA_025925475.1 Burkholderiales bacterium
ACCATCGGCGTGTCGGTGTCGATCAGGAAGCCGATCGACATCGCCTGCACGCCGTACGCCTCCATCGGCTCGAGCGTCTTGCCGTCCTTCGATTCGGGACGTCCCGCGAGGCCGAGCATCATCGGCTGCGACGGTCCATAGATGTCGGCGTCGAGCACTGCGACGCTCGCGCCTTCCGCGGCGAGCGCCAGCGCGAGATTGACGGCGGTCGTCGACTTGCCGACCCCGCCCTTCCCGCTCGCGACGGCGACGATGTTCTTCACGCCCGGAACCAGCTTCACGCCGCGCTGCACCGCATGCGATGTCGTCTTCTGCGACACGTTGACCGTCACGCGCGACACGCCGGGAAGCTTGGCGATTGCATCGTGCAGGAGGCGCCTTATCGCCTCGTGCTGGCTTTTGGCCGGATAGCCCAGCTGAACGTCGATGCCGATATTGCCCCCATCGACGCGAATGCTCTTCACCGATTTCGCCGTGACGAAATCGCGCTCGAGATTGGGATCCACGACCTGGCGCAGACACTGCTGCACCTCTTGCTCGGTGACTGCCATTTCATCCTCTGCTTGCCGATCGTCGACGCGCGCCTTGGCGCGTGACGAAAACCATCATTTTAACCTTCCGGGTCCTCGCAATCCGGGCAAAACGCTTCGTTTTGCTAAAATTGCCGATTCCCCGCATCGCCTGCTCGTTCAAAACCGAAATGCCCGCGAACCCGTCCCGCACGCTGTTCGTCACGACGGCGCTGCCGTACGCGAACGGTCCGTTCCACATCGGCCACATCATGGAGTACATCCAGGCCGACATCTGGGTTCGCTTCCAGCGGATGCAGGGACATGCGGTGCATTTCGTCTGCGCAGACGACACGCACGGCGCGCCGATCATGCTGGCTGCCGAGGCGGAGGGCATCACGCCGGAGGCGCTGATCGCGCGTGTCGGCGAGTCGCATCGGCAGGACTGGGCGCGCTACCTCGTCAGCTTCGACACGACGTACTCGACGCATTCGCCTGAAAACGTCGAGCTCGCGCAGTCGATCTTTCGCGCGCTTTCGCGCCGCGGATTGATCGCGACGCGGACGATCTCGCAATTCTTCGATCCGGTGAAGGGCATGTTCCTGCCCGACCGCTATATCAAGGGCACGTGCCCCAGATGCGGCGCGAAGGATCAGTTCGGTGACGCGTGCGAGGTGTGCGGATCGACGTATGCGCCGACCGACCTGATCGATCCCTATTCGACGATCACCGGCGCGCGACCGGAGATGCGCGAATCGGAGCACCTGTTCTTCCGCCTGTCGGCGCCGGAAGTCGTCGCGTACCTGAAGGAATGGACCGCGGCGCCTGCTCCCGGCCAATCGCTGCAGCCGGAGGTCTACAACAAGGTCCAGGAGTGGCTCGGCGACGACGGCAAACGGCTCGACGACTGGGACATCTCGCGCGATCCGCCCTATTTCGGCATCGAGATTCCCGATCAGCCCGACGGCAAGCCGCCGAAGTATTTCTACGTCTGGCTCGACGCGCCGATCGGCTATCTCGCGGCGCTCAAGAAGCATTTCGATTCGGGCGCGGCGCGCGCGCTCGGCGAGACGCGAGGCTTCGACCCGTTCATGAGCGACCCGGCGGTCGAGCAATATCACTTCATCGGCAAGGACATCGTGTATTTCCACACGCTGTTCTGGCCGGCGATGCTGCACTTCTCCGGCCGCAAGACGCCGACGAACGTGTTCGTGCATGGCTTCATCACGTTCGAGGGCGGCAAGATGTCGAAGTCGCGCGGCACCGGAATCTCGCCGCAGCGCTACATCGAGCTCGGCCTCGATCCCGAGTGGCTTCGCTACTACATCGCGGCGAAGCTCAACGCGAAGGTCGAGGACATCGACTTCGGTCCCGACGATTTCGTCGCGCGGGTCAACAGCGACCTGATCGGCAAGTACGTCAACATCGCGAGTCGCGCCGCGCCCTTCATCATGCGTCACTTCGGCGGCGCGCTCGGCACACCCGGTGAATCGGATACCGATCGTGCGAATCGGCTGACGATCACGCAGATGGACGCCGAGACGGCACGCGCGAATTACGACGCACGCGAGTTCGGCAGGGTGCTGCGCGACGCGATGCGGATCGCCGATCGCATCAACGAGGCGTTCGATGCGGCGCAGCCGTGGCTGCTCGCCAAGGACGCCGCGAAGCGCGATGCGTTGCAGACGATCTGCTCGCAGGCGCTTTCGGGTTTCCAGTCGCTCAGCGTGATGCTCGCCCCAGTGCTGCCCGGCGTCGCATCCCGCGTCGCCCGCGAGCTCTTCGGCCTCGACCGCGACTTCGTCTGGTCCGATGCGTGGAAGGAACCGACGCGCGTCAACCCGTACAAGCATCTGATGGCGCGGATCGATCCGAAGAAGGTCGATGCGCTGCTGGGACTCGAAACGCCGACCGCCCCGACCACACCCGCTCCGACGAAGGCAGTGCAACCGAACGCCTCGTCCTCGCCGAACACGTCGCCGATCGGCATCGAAGATTTCGGCAAGATCGACCTGCGCATCGCGCGCATCGTCGCTGCCGTTGCGGTCGAAGGCGCGGACAAGCTCGTCAAGCTGACGCTCGACATCGGCGAAGCGCAACCGCGCACTGTCTTCGCCGGCATCAAGTCGGCGTACGCGCCGGAAACGCTCGTCGGGCGCCTGACGCCGATGGTGGCGAACCTTGCGCCGCGCAAGATGCGCTTTGGCGTGTCGGAGGGCATGGTGCTCGCCGCGTCCGGTGAGGGCCCCGGCATCTAT
>JAICLP010000282.1 GCA_025925475.1 Burkholderiales bacterium
CACCGGGAACAACCGCTGCCATGCGAGCGCATTCGTGACCATCGGCACGATGTGAAACGACGCGGCGAGCAGAAGTCCGGGAATCGCATCGGCGACGAGATGCGCGATGCGTCCGATGTTCTGGCGCGCGAAGAGGGCGGCGGCGAGCGCGAGCCCGACGATCGCGAGCACGCGCGCCGCACGCTTCATCGCGCGGCGAAGTCGGAATAACCGCCGGTCCTGACGTGCCGTTCGCGAACGAGCGCCGCAACCTCCGGTGCGACCAGCGCCGCGAGCTCGTCGGCATGGCCCCCGCTCGCGCCGGCGAAACGATCGCTCGTCGCTGGGTGCGCGTAGATTTCGCTGATGCCGTCGGGCAGGTGGCGCAAGAGCCCGTCGATTCGGCTTTGCGTCATCGCGCCGGACCATGCGAGCCCGAACACGTGCGCGGGCATCATCAGATCGTGGCGACGAGCGCGCCGATGCAGAAGATGCGCACATGCAGCGGCGCGCCAATCGGCGCGCCGACGCGACGACGGATCGGCGCGCGCGAGTACGTGGTGCGGCTCGATCGGCACGCGCAGCGCGCGAAGGCCCCGGCTCGCGCCGGCCTCGAGCACCAGCGCAGCGACGCTCGGATGCAGATGGAAATGGTGGTGCGCGTTCACGTGGTCGAGCGCCAGGCCGGTTGCGACAAACGCGTCGAATTGCGCGGCGATCTCGGCGGCCAGCTGCCGTCGCGCATCCCGGCTAAAGAAGAGGTTGATCCCGGCACGCGCGAGGTCGCGCGGAAAGCGACCGTCACGATCGACGAGGGCGGGAATCGCGGCTGGCGACAGCAGGGGCTTGCCGTCGACGAGCACGAGATGCAAGCCGACACGAAGCGTTGGCAGCCGTCGCGCCCGCGCGAGTGCATCGTCGACGGCGTCGCCGCTCATCATCAGGCTGGCGGCGGTCAGGATTCCTTTCGTATGCGCGAGCTCGACGGCCTCGTTGACCTCGCGCGCCGCCCCGAAATCGTCGGCCGTGACGATGAGCTTCTTCAATGCGCCGCTTGACGCCGCTCGCGCAGGAACTGGAAGAACTCGACGCCCTCGCGCAGGCGCCGCTTCATCATCTGCGGACTCCTCACCATCTCGCCGACGATCGATGCGATCTTGCCGCTGCGGAAATAGAAGCGCCGGTAGAACGTCTCGACGGAATCGAAGATTTCCGTATGCGACAGGTGCGGATAGTGAAGCGGCGCGATCTGCACGCCGTGCGCATCGACCAGGTCAGCGTGCGCATCGTCGAGCCAGCCGTTCTCGAGTGCCTGCTTGTGCAGGAACGTGCCGGGGTAGGGCGCCGCCAGCGACACCTGGATCGTGTGCGGATTGATCTCGGTCGCGAAGCGGATCGTTTCCTCGATCGTCTCCTTCGTCTCGCCGGGCAGCCCGAGGATGAACGTGCCGTGGATCGCAATGCCGAGATCGTGGCAGTCCTTCGTGAAGCGGCGCGCGAACTCGACGCGCATCCCCTTCTTGATGTTGAACAGGATCTGCTGGTTGCCGCTCTCGTATCCGACCAGCAGAAGCCGCAGCCCGTTGTCGCGCATCACCTGCAATGTCTCGCGCGGCACGTTGGCCTTCGCGTTGCATGACCACGTGACGCCGAGCTTGCCGAGCGCCTTCGCGATCGCCTCGGTGCGCGGCAGGTCGTCGGTGAACGTATCGTCGTCGAAGAAGAATTCCTTGACCTGCGGCAGCGCCTTCTGCGCCCACGCGATCTCCTCGATCACGTGACCGACGCTTCGCGTGCGGTAGCGATGGCCGCCCACCGTCTGCGGCCACAGGCAGAACGTGCAGCGCGACTTGCAGCCGCGTCCGGTGTAAAGCGATACGTACGGATGCCTGAGATAGCCGATGAAATAGCGCTCGATTGCGAGGTCGCGCTTGTAGACGGGCGTCACGAACGGCAGCTCGTCCATGTTCGCGAGCGGTGCGCGCGGCGGATTGTGGACGATGCGGCCCGCGGCGTTGCGAAACGACAGACCATGAATGTCGGCGAGGTCGCGGCCCTCCGCGACTTCGCGGATCGTGAAATCGAACTCGTTGCCGGCGACGAAATCGATCGCATTCGACGCTGCGAGACTGCCGGCGGGATCGACGGCCACCTTCGCGCCGATCAGGCCGGCCTTGAGATCGCGATTGACCGATTTCATGGCCTCGATCGTCTTCACGTCCGACGCGAACGATGGCGCCGACGTGTGCAGGATCGCGAGATCGTAATCGCGTGCGGTCGCGAGAACGTCGGCCAGCGTCGTCCCGTGCGGCGGCGCGTCGATGAGCTTGCTGCCTTCCACGAGCGCGGCCGGTTGCGCGAGCCACGTCGGATACCAGAACGAGCGGATCTCGCGCCGCGCCTGGTAGCGCGAGCCTGCGCCGCCATCGAAGCCTTCGAAGGAAGGCGCCTGCAGGAACAGCGTCCGCATCATGATTGCAAAATGGGCTGTGCGGGCCTGCCCACTCTCGGCCCGCTCGCCGACTTTCGAGACACGTTCATGTTCGGTGTTCTCCTAAAGGAACGAGCGTGCCGTCGGCGCGTACCTTGTAGCGATGGCCGCGCCAGCTGACGACGCCGACGAAAAAGCTCGCGAAATGGATTCCGAACGCGAGGAGGTCGCGCGCGGGGCCGAGCCAGCCCGACTTCGACCGCACGCCCAGCGTGCGGTCGACGGTCAGCTGCAGGACCAGCCGGCAGAAGACGGCCGCGCCGATCAGCAGCACACCCGGCAACGGCCGTGCCGACAACAGCGTCCCGAGAATCGCGAACGGCAGCGGATGCGTCATCACGAGCCCCGCATAGCCCCACGGGCTCGCCGCGCGCAGCGTGCGTGCCCAGCGCAATTCGTGGCGCAGCAACTCGCCCGCGTCGCTCTCCGCGCAGGTGTGGCGAACGACGAGCGGCGGAATGGCGACCGTCAAGCCGGCCTTGCGCACTGCTTCGCCGATCGCGTTGTCATCGGCCAGATGGGCGAGAAACGCGTCGAACCCGCCGATCGCGGCGAGCGTCTCGCGCTTCATCGCGATCGTCGCGCCGAAACACGGACGCGCAAGCCCCATTGCGAGTCCGACGAGCACGTTCGGCAGGAAGTGATAGTCGATCGCCATCGCGGCCAGGCGCGCCCACAGTCCGCCGCGCACTTCGCCTCGGTACAGATACGTGACGAGGCCGACGCCCGGGCGGGCGAGCGCCGCGACGGTCCGCGACAGATAGTCGCGCGATACGGCGATGTCGCTGTCGGCGATCACGACGATGTCGTGACGGATGTGCGCCTGCATGCCCAGCAGATTGGCGATCTTCGGATTGGGCCCGCGCGAGAGACTCGTGATGCAAAGCGACAGGTCGCGGCCGGGATGGTCGGCGATCAGGCGCTCGACGACCGCAACGGCGGGATCGTGCGAATCGTGCGCGCCGAAGATCACCTGCGCGGGACCCGCGTAGTCCTGATCGCAGAACGAGGCCAGGTTTTCGTAAAGGCCCGCTTCGGCGCCCGAAAGCGGCTTCAGGATCGTGACGCCCGGCTGATCCGCGAGTCCGGGCTCGACCTCCGTCCTGAAGCGACGCACGCGCGATGCGGCCGCGAGCGCATGCAGGCAACCGCCCGCGGCAAGCGCGAAGCAAGCGAGGGCGATCACGTTCACGATCACGCCGGTCATCGACGCCGTCTCCGCGTCCGGTGCAACTCGGTGCAATAATCCACGCGATGCCCTTTCGTTCAGCGATACGCGATACGCCGCAGTGCGTCGAGATCCCCGGGTCCCGCGCGGCGCCGGGTTCGGCGCGCCCATTCTCGCATTCCCTGCGCGGGCGCACCCGGCACTTCGTCGCAGCGGCGCTCGTCGCCGTCCTCGCCGGCTGCGCCAACATGCCGCACGGCGAGCGCTCGCCCGACGATCCGCTTGAGCCGCTCAACCGCGCCGTGTTCGACTTCAACGACAGGCTGGACACCGCGGTCATCAAGCCGGTCGCGCAGGCCTACCTCGACGTCGTTCCCGAGTTCGTCCGCGACCGCATCCGCGCGTTCATCGACAATCTCGCCGAGCCGCGGATCTTCGCGAACGACATGCTGCAGGGTCGCTTCAACGCGGCCGGCATTACGCTGTCGCGTTTTCTCGCGAACACGATCGCCGGCGTCGGCGGCCTGTTCGACGTTGCGACCGGACAGGGGCTCGCGCGCCAGACCGGCGACTTCGGCCAGACACTTTACGCGTGGGGCGTCGACGACGGGCCCTATCTGGTCCTGCTGTTCTTCGGCCCGTCGGATGCGCGCGATGCGATCGGTCTCGGCGTGGACATGTACACGACCCCGCCGGCGCAAGTGGTGCACGGCGACGACGCTACCGCGATCGGGATCGGCGTGGGACTCGTCGATGGCATCGAC
>JAICLP010000348.1 GCA_025925475.1 Burkholderiales bacterium
CAATTCGCCTCTCGGGGCGGCCCTGCGAGGCTCATGCAGGCCGGCCGGCAGCCGCCACGTCATCGCCTGGGCGCGTCCTGCACTGTCGAGCGCGATGTCCCGGTGTCCCTGCATTCGCCCCTCGGCGTTCCACGCGGTGCTTGCGTGGCGCAGGAAGGCGATCAGCATGGCAGTGGCGCCGGGCCGTCCCAAGCCACTGACTGCGCCCCCCTTGGGGGCAGCGAGCGAAGCGAGCGTGGGGGTCGTTTCATCCCAAGGCAGCGCGTCGATATCTCGCGACGGTTTCGCGGACGATCGTGTCGAGTTGTCGTGCGGCCGACGGCAGATCGTGCTGCGCGCGAACGTAGCCGAACGCTTCCACGCCCATGCGATCGCGCAGCGCCTTGTCGTCGAGAAGCCGCCGCACCGCGCGGGCAAACGCGCCGGCGTCGCGCGGCGGCACGAGCAGGCCGCTGCGATTCGCGGCGACGACGCTCGCGACACCCGGCGTATCCGCCCCGACGACGGGCAGGCCACACGCCTGCGCCTCGAGGAACGCGATGCCGATCGCTTCATCGACGGCGGGCCACACGAAGACATCGCTGTCGCAAAGCAGCGCCGCGATGTCGGTCGGCGGCAGCGCACCCGCGTACGTGACGCGTTGCGCGATCGGTGCGAACGCCGCCTCGACATGCTCGCGCACGGGACCATCGCCGACGATCGTGAGCGTGAAGGCCACGTCCGCCATGCGGGCGAGGGCGGCCGCGAGAAGACGGTAGGACGCGAGCTTCGCGCCGTCGCGCATCATCGCGACGGTGACGAGACGCGGCGGCCAATGCGCAGTGCGTTGCCGGCGCCCATCGCTACCGGCGAAGCGCGCGACGTCGATGAACGGCGCGAGCATCGCGAACGGTGCATCCGCACCGCGTGCATTGCGCACCTGCGCCATGTCGGAGGGATTGACGACCACGACGTTGCCGGCGCTGCGAATCGCCGCGTACGAAGCCGCGTAACCGGCCGCCCATGGGCCGTCGCGTTGCCGCGGCGCAATCGACGCTTCGGCGACGACGTACGGGATGCGAAGCGCGCGGCTCACCGAGGGTCCGACGTGGTCGGGCGCCTTGTGATGCAGGTGATAGGTGAACCATGCGTCCGGCGATTGCGTGCGTCGAAAGCGCGCGACGAGCCGCCGCGCAACGCGTTCGCCGATGCGCGCGAGGCGCGACTGCCGTTGCGAATCGCCGTGCGCGTCGAAGGTCCGCAAACGCGACGCGAGCGTCACGTCGTGGCCCGCGAGCGTCAGCGCATCGAGCAATCCGCGGGCGATGGCGCGGTCGCCTGACGGAACCGGATGGTCGGGAGCTTTGAGTGGCGCGTAGAACGCGATCTTCACGATCGCCCAAGGCACGACGCGAAGCGCCGGGCGAGGCGATCCGCGCCGCCGTCAAGCGAGAACAGCGTCGTCGTGCGTTCGAACCCGGCGTCGCCGAGCTTCTGCCGCAGTTTGGGCTCGCCGATCAGCCGCGACAGCGCCGCGGCGAGGTCATCGGGCGCGCGCGGCGGAACGAGCAGACCCGTCACGCCGTCGACGATCAGCTCGGGTATTCCCGACACGCGCGTCGAGACGCACGCGACGCGCTGACTTTGCGCCTCGAGCAGCACGTTCGGCAGTCCGTCGCGGTCGCCATCGTGCGCAATGCGCGAGGGCAGCACGAAGACGTCGGAGGCACGATACGCGCCGAGCACGACCGCGTGAGCGTGCGCACCGAGCCAACGGATGCGATCGGCGACGCCAAGCTCGCGTGCCAGCCGCTCGAGCATCGGCAGGCGCGGTCCGTCGCCGACATGCAGCAACTGCCAATGCTGCTCGCGCGGCAGGCGCGCGAGCGCGCGCAACAGGTCGTCGAAGCCTTTCTTGTCGACGGCGCGGCCGACGGCGAGCAGCGTGACGGGCGAGCGGGGGTTGCGTCCGTCCGCGGACGAGCGCGTGTTGCTCGGCGCGGGAAAGCGCGCGATGTCGATGCCGTGATAGACGAGGTCGACGCTTTCGGCCTGCGGCGCGAGCTCGCGCAGGTGCGACGCGTTGCACGACGTGCACGTCGCGACCCAGCGGCATTCGGCGAGCTTTTCGCGCTTCTCCCATTCGGGTGTCGTCCAGATGTCCTTCGCGTGCGCGGAAACGCTCCAGCCCAGCCCGCGCAGCATCGCCGCGTAGCGGGCGACGGACGCCGGCGTATGCAGGAAGTGCGCGTGCAGATGCACGACGTCGGACGGCAACTCGCAGGCGAGTACCAGCGCCTGGCCGAAGCGGCGCGCGCGGCCGCGTGTGCGGTCGCGCCGCAGGTCCTTGCGCCACGCCGAGAACGCGTCCGCATAACCGGGCAGGCGCCGCGCCCGGCGCCACGCGCGAAACACGCGCAGCGGGCCATGATGCAGATACTCGGGAAGGTAGGTCACACGGGCCTTGATCTCTCCGTGCAGCGGATGCGTCGCACGGTCGGTCGGCCGGCGCAGCGAGAAGAGCGCGAGCGAGAACCCGCGGCGCTCGAGCGCGAGCAACTCCTGCGCGACGAACGTTTCCGAGAGGCGCGGATAGCCTTTGAGGACGACTGCGATCGAGCCGCCGTTTGCGGGGGCCGCATTCGGGTCCGCCATCGGATGTCCTGTCGTTTGCACGAGGCGAGGGCGGGTGCAGTTTCGAGGCACGGGATGCTACTATCATCGACGAACGACGCCCGTCCCGGCAAGGGGTTTTCGCGAAGTCATGCGGGACGCTTCGGCTCGCGAAGGCATGGACCGTTCCCTCTTTCGCTACATCCTCCGCCATACCTGGCGCGACCAGCTCTTCCTGCTGGCGCTGACGTCGATCAGCTTTCCGCTGATCTACATCAACCTCGAATTGCCGAAGCGGATCGTGAACAACGCGATCCAGGGCAAGAACATTCCGCAGACGTTCCTGGGCTTCCACGTCGACCAGGTGACGTACCTGATGGCGCTGTCGCTGGTGCTGCTGACGCTGATCACCGTCAACGGCGTCCTCAAGTACTGGATCAACGTCTACTCGGGCGTCGTCGGCGAGCGCACGCTGCGGCGCATGCGCCACGACCTCTACCGGCTCGTGATGCGGTTCCCCCTGCCGCAGTTCAAGACGATGTCGGCCGGCGAGATCCTGCCGATGATCGTCGCCGAGACCGAGCCGGTCGGCGGCTTCATCGGCGACTCGTTCGTGGTGCCGATCTTCCAGGGCGGCCTGCTTGCGACCTACGTGCTGTTCATCTTCATGCAGGACCCGTGGCTCGGCCTCGCGGCGATCGCGTTGTGGCCGCCGCAGATGGTGCTGATCCCGAAGCTGCAGCGC
>JAICLP010000154.1 GCA_025925475.1 Burkholderiales bacterium
CCTTCGCCTTCTTTTCCTTGAACTGATCCTTGAGCTTGACCTCCTGTGCCTCGGCGGTCTGCAGCGTGTCCCACTGGTCCTTCCAGTCGAAGAACGCGCCCAGCGCGACGATGAACAGCACGACGAGCGTCAGCACGATGACCTTCGGCGCGAGCGGCCACTTGCCGATCTCGCGGAAGTTGAGGCGGCGAAAATCGTCGAGCGTCATGCCTTGCCTCCCTTCGCCGCCGCCTTGGCCGCGGGCACGCCCGGCGTCTTGACCGTTTCGGGCGTCGCGCGGCGAATCTGGAAATTCAGCGTGAACTGGTTGAGCTGCTGCGCCGGCGTGCGACCCTGTGCGGCGACGGTCACGAGCTTGATCTCGACCAGTTCAGGCTTCTCGAGCCAGGGGGAGCCTTCGATGTTGCGCATCAGCGTCGATACGCGCGCGTTCGACTGTGCGAAGCCGACGATCGTGACCTTGCGGTCCTTTTGCTTGACCGATTGCAGGTAGACGCCTTCGGGCAGCTGCCGCACCAGCTGATCGAGCAGGTGGACGGCCTCGTTGCGATTCGCTTGCAGCGACTCGACGACCTGCTTCCGCGCCAGCACCTGCTGGATCTGATCGCGCAGCTTGTCGATCTCCTTGATCTGCTTGTCGAGCTCGGCGATGTTCGTCTTGAGAAGCGCGTTGCGCGAGTTCTGGTTGTCGATTCGCGCGCGCAGCACGACGTCGCCGACGCCGACGATCGCCACGCCGAGGATGGCGAGCATGATCGCGAGCGAGACGAACTGCCTCTGCCGGGCTTGCCGCTTCTGCTCGCGATGGGGCAGCAGGTTGATGCGCATGGGTGCCCCCTATTCGAAACTGCGCATGGCGAGGCCGGTCGCGATCATCAGCATCGGCGCTTCCTGCGCGAGCTGGCGCGGCCTGACTCGGTCGGATGTCTGCATCGTCGCGAACGGATTGGCGACGACCGTGGCGACGCCGGCGCGCTTCGCGACGAGCTCGTCGAGGCCCGGCAAAAGCGCACATCCTCCGGCGACGACGATCTGGTCGACCTGGTTGTACGATGTCGACGTGAAGAAGAACTGCAGCGCGCGCGTGACTTCGAGCGCGAGCGATTCCATGAACGGCTGCAGGACGTCGTGGTCGTAGTTTTCCGGCAATCCCTGGTTCCTGCGCGCCGACTCGGCCTCGTCGGCCGACAGGTTGAACGCGCGCTGGATGTCCTGCGTCAGTTGATTGCCGCCGAACGCCTGGTCGCGCGAAAATAGCATCTGGTTGTTGCGAAGGACGTAGAAGTGCATCACGTGCGCCCCGATGTCCACGAGCGCGATGTTCTGGTCGCGCCCGTTCGCCGGCAGCGACGGCGCGATCAGCCGGAAAGCTTCCTGCGTCGAATAGGATTCGACGTCCATCACGCGCGCCTTGAGGCCCGCGGCCTCGGCGACGGCGACGCGATCCTCGACCTTCTCCTTGCGCGATGCCGCGATCAGCACCTCGACTTCGTCGGGGTTGTTCGGCGCGGGGCCGATCTCGTGGAAATCGAGATTGACCTCGTCGAGCGCGAACGGAATGTACTGGTTGGCCTCGGCCTCGACGGTGAGCTCGAGGTCCTCTTCCCGCTGGCCGGCGGCGACGATGATCTTCTTCGTGATGACCATCGCGGCCGGCAGCGCCAGCGCGACGTTGCGGTTGCGGCTGCCAAGGCGCTTCCATGCGCGCTTCAGGACGTCGGCGCAGAGCTCGATGTTCAGCACGTTGCCGTCGGTCACGACGTCCTTCGGCAACGGCTCGATCACGTAGCGGTCGAGGCGGAACGCGCCCTTGCCCGCGGCCGACAGTTCGACGAGCTTGAGCGACGTCGACGCGATATCGACGCCAATCAGCGTCGGCGACCGGGTTTTGAACAAGTCGAGAGCGGACGAGAAGTTATCGGCGAGCATGGCGGTGGCCCAGTTGCTGATAATCTACATTAAACGCCGGCGACAAGTGCACCGGTCGTCGAAATGTTCCCTTTTGAGCGGGCGAGTGTTGCAAGCACGCCTATAATCGACGGCCGCACCCGCCCCAAACATGGCTTTTATTCCATCGTGCTAAAGCGCTGGCTCCTCTACACCGGCTCGGTCGTGCTGGGCCTTGGCGTCGTCGGCGGCCTCCTCGGCGCCTTCGTGCTGGCACTGCTGTGGCCGACCCTCCCTCCTCTCGACGCGTTGACCGATTACCAGCCCAAGATCCCGCTCAGGGTCGTGTCGGCCGACGGCGATCTCCTCGGCGAATTCGGCGAGGAGCGGCGGGCAGTCGTCCGGATCTCCGAGGTTCCGGATGTCATGAAACACGCTATTTTGGCCGCCGAGGACGAGCGTTTCTATCAACACGGCGGTGTCGACTATTTGAGCGTGCTGCGCGCGGCGCTCGCGAACGCGACGTCCGGCACCCAGCAGGGCGCGGGCACGATCACGATGCAGGTCGCCCGCAACTTCTTCCTCACCCGCGAGAAGACCGTCTCGCGCAAGCTTCGCGAGGCGCTCCTCGCCTGGAAGATCGAGGCCTCGCTGTCGAAGGACGAGATCCTCGAGCTCTACATCAACCAGATCTTCCTCGGCCAGCGGGCGTACGGCTTCGCCGCTGCCGCGCAGACCTATTTCGGCAAGCCCCTGTCCGAGATCACCGTCGCCGAGGCGGCCACGCTCGCCGGCCTGCCGAAAGCGCCGTCCGCCTACAACCCGATCACCAATCCCCGGCGAGCGAAAGCGCGGCAGCTTTACGTGCTGCGACGGATGCATGAGCTTCACTACATAAATGACGACCAGTACCGGGAAGCACAAAATGCGCCATTGAAGCTGCGGCCGCCGACGCGCGAAGTATCGAGCGTGCACGCCGAATTCGTCGCGGAAATGGCGCGGCAGGTCGTCTACGACACCTACGGCGACAGCGCCTACACGCGCGGCATCACCGTCTGGACGACGATCCGCCGCAGCGACCAGGAGGCCGCCTACGCCGCGGTCCGCAAAGGCGTCATCGACTACGATCAGCGGCACGGGTATCGGGGGCCTGACGGCTTCGTGAACCTGCCGAAGGACCCCGCCGAGCAGGACGCGGTGCTCGATCGCGTGTTCCAGGACTATCCCGACAGCGACAACATCGTCACTGGCGTCGTGCTGCAGGCGACGCCGTCACAGGTACGAGCCGTGCTTGCGAACGGCGATCAGGCAGAAGTGACGGGAACGGGGCTCAAGTTCGCGCAGCGTGCCCTCGCCGACAAAGCGCCCCCCAACCAGAAGATTCGCGCCGGGGCGATCGTCCGCCTGACGCGCGACGACAAGGGCCATTACGCGATCACGCAGATGCCGCAGGCCGAAGCGGCGTTCGTCTCGGTCCGGCCCGACGATGGCGCCATCCTCGCGCTCGTCGGCGGCTTCGACTACGACCGCAACAAGTTCAACCATGCAACGCAGGCGTATCGCCAGCCGGGCTCGGCGTTCAAGCCGTTCATCTACTCGGCCGCGCTCGAGAAGGGCTTCACGCCGGCGACGATCATCAACGATGCGCCGTTCTTCGTGCCCGCCGAGAAGGCAGGCGGCGAGGCCTGGGAGCCGAAGAACTACGACGGCAAGTTCGAAGGACCGATGCGGCTTCGCGTCGCGCTCGCGCACTCGAAGAACCTCGTGACGATCCGCGTGCTGCAGGCGATCGGCCCACAGTACGCGCAGGACTACATCGCACGCTTCGGCTTCGACCCGAAGCTCCATCCGGCCTATCTGACGATGGGACTCGGCGCGGGTGCGGCGACACCGATGCAGATGGCGACCGCCTATTCGGTGTTCGCGAACGGCGGCTACCGGATCGCGCCCTATCTGATCACGAAGATCATCGACGCGCACGGCGAGACGATCTCCGAACCGTCGCACGTCGTCGCGGGCAAGGACGCCGAGCGCGCAATCGATCCGCGCAACGCCTTCATCATGCAGTCGCTGCTGCACGAAGTGGTGACGACCGGCACGGGCGCGCGCGCCGCGCAACTCAAGCGCAAGGACCTCGCTGGGAAGACGGGCACGACCAACGAAGACGTCGATGCGTGGTTCTGCGGCTTCAACACGGCGAAGGTCGGGATCGCGTGGATCGGCTACGACCAGCCGAAGTCGCTCGGCAACAACGAGACCGGCAGCGTCGCCGCGCTGCCGATGTGGATGTCGTACATGGAAAAGGCGTTGAAAGGCGTCCCCGAAGTGCCGGTCGAGCCGCCGCCGGGTGTCGTCTCGGTGCACATCAATCCGGATACCGGACTTCGCGACGATGCGAGCAGCTACGCCGACTGGTTCATGGCCGAGTTCACGCCGCGGATGGCGCAGGACGCGCTCGCGCCCGCGCTGATGCCCGGCTCGGCGCCCGCGCGCGACGTGCGCAACCAGCTTTTTTAGCGGATGAACTATCGACGCGACCGCGACGCTTCGGGCCGCGATGCGCAGAATCGCGCGCGGATAGCCGATGTCGCGGCGCGGCTCATCGTCGAGCACGGCCTTTCCGACTGGTCGCTCGCGAAGCGCAAGGCGGCGCGGCAGCTGATGCTGCCCGAGCGCACGATGCTGCCCGGCGACGACGAGATCGAGACCGCGCTCGCCGCGCATCACGCGCTCTTCGGCGGCGACGAGCACGAAACGACATTGCGCGCGCAGCGCGAGGAAGCGATGGTGTGGCTGCGCTCGCTGGCTTCGTTCGCGCCGACCCTGGTCGGCGGCGTCGCGGCGGGCTGGGCCACCGCGCACAGCGACATTCGCATCGAGCTCGTCGCCGACGATTCGAAGAGCGTCGAGCTCGCGCTCATCAATCGCAGCGTCGTCTATCGCGTCGCACCCGGCATCGCGCAGCACGCCGCACCCGAACTCCTGATCGATACGCCGCGGGGCCATGTGCGCCTGATCGTGCGCACGCCGTTCGCCGCGAGGCAGCGAAAGCGGGAGGAGACGCGGGTGGACGAGGAGGCGCTGGGCGAACTGCTTGAAAAGCGTGACGAGGCGTGAGGGAGTTGGATTGAATTACCCCCGCTCCCCCTTCAGCCACTCGGCCGCCTCCAACGCGAAGTACGTCAGAATCGCGTCCGCTCCCGCCCGCTTCATGCCGATCAATGTTTCGAGCGCGGATGCGCGCAGGTCGAGCCAGCCCGCCTGCGCGGCGGCCTGCAGCATCGCGTATTCGCCCGAGACCTGATACACGGCCGTCGGCATGCCGAAGGCGTCCTTTACGCGCCGAACGATGTCGAGGTACGGAAGGCCCGGCTTCACCATCACCATGTCCGCGCCTTCCTCGATGTCGAGATACGTCTCCCACAGCGCTTCGTCGCTGTTGCCCGGGTCCATCTGGTACGTGCGCTTGTCGCCGCGGCCGAGGCTTTTCGCCGAGCCGACCGCGTCGCGAAAGGGTCCGTAGAACGACGACGCGTACTTCGCCGAATAGGCGAGGATCCGCGTGTGGATGAAGCGCTGCGCATCCAGCGCAGTGCGCAGCGCCGCCACGCGTCCGTCCATCATGTCGGATGGCGCGACCATGTCGACGCCCGCAGCCGCGTGGCACAGCGCCTGGCGAACGAGCGCTTCGACGGTCTCGTCGTTCATCACGTATCCGGTCTCGTCGATGAGACCGTCCTGTCCGTGGCTCGTGTACGGATCGAGAGCCACGTCGGTCACGACGCCGAGCGATGGAAAGCGCGACTTCAGCGCGCGGACCGCGCGCGGGACAAGACCCTCGTCGTTCCACGCTTCGGCGGCGTCCTCGGATTTCGCGTCGACGGGAATCACCGGGAAGAGCGCGATCGCGGGGATGCCCGCGGCGATGCAACGCTCGGCATCGACGAGCAGAAGGTCGATCGACTTTCGCGCGACGCCGGGCAGCGAAGGCACCGGTGTCGCGCCGGCGTCTCCATGCACGAACACCGGGTAGATGAAATCGTCGGCGCCAAGGCGTGTCTCGCGCGCGAGACGACGGGAGAAATCGTCACGGCGCATGCGCCGCGGACGCCGGGCGGGAAATCGTCCGCTGAAGCTCGAAGTCATCGAGAAATCCTTTTCGTCGCGACGGAACTCACTATTTGGAGGGCGGTCACAGAAAGCGGACGGTCAACGTCTCCCGCTTTCCTCCCTGAGCGGGTGCCCGCGCCGGTTGCGTACCGGCGAAGGGCGTTTTGAGGCCCCGCGTCACTCCCCTTGACCGCGGGGCCTTTTTCTATTCGAGCCACGCTTCGATCGCGCGATCCGCTTCGACGACGCCGATGCGCGACGTGGCCGAAAAGCCGACCACCGAAACCGCGTGTGCGCGCTCGCCGAACGTCGTCGCCAATGCCGCGCGAATGTCGGCGATGGCGCGTCGCTGCTCGGCAATGTTCAGCTTGTCGCTCTTCGTGGCGAGGATCAGCACGGGACGCGCGGACGGCAGGAATGCGGAGAGCACGTCGATGTCGAGCGCCTTCAGGCCATGGCGCGCATCGACGATCAGCACGAGGCCGACCAGCGCCGAACGCGACGTCACGTACGACCACAGCAGGTCCTGCCACGCCCGCTTGATCTCGTGCGGGACCGCCGCGTAGCCGTATCCGGGAAGGTCGGCGACGAGCGCGCCGTTGCGCATGCGGAAGAAGTTGATCTGCCGCGTGCGACCCGGCGTGCGGCTCGCGTGCGCAAGGCCGATTCTGCGCGCGAGCGCGTTGATCGCGCTCGACTTGCCGGCGTTCGAGCGGCCCGCGAATGCGATCTCGGGCGCGCCTTCGGCGGGAAGCTGTGTCGCGCGCGCCGCGCCGATCACGAACGACGCGCCTTCGAGCGGTCCGGGCAGCGTTGGCAAAGCCGGCTTTTTGGCCGGTTCCCGCGAGTCCGTTACAATGGCGCGTTTTTTCATCAGCAACATGCGTCGTCGCCCCGCGCGAACATCGCGCGCCGGCTGCGATTGCACGACTCCCTCGGAGCCCGAGTCCATGACCCGTACCTGGCGTTACGCCCTCATTGCCGCGACCGCCGCGATGTCCACCGCTTCGTTCGCACAGGAGGCGGCGCAACCGAGGGCCGCGGCGCCGGATCTCGCGAAGGCGAAGCAGATCGCGACGCAGGTGTGCGCGGCATGCCACGGCGCCGACGGCAACAGCGTAGCGCCCGCGAATCCGAATCTTGCGGGGCAGATTGCCGACTATATCACCCTGCAACTGATGCACTTCAAGGCCGGCGTGCGCGTGAATGCGACGATGCAGGCGATGGCGGCGACGCTGTCCGACGACGACATGCGCGCGCTCGGCGTCTACTTCTCGCAACAGAAACCGAAGGGACTGGGTGCGAAGGATCCGGCGCTCGTGAAGAGCGGCGGGAAGATCTGGCGCGGCGGCGATGCGCAAAGCGACGTTCCGGCCTGCGCGGGATGTCATTCGCCGACGGGCGTCGGCATCCCGAAGAACTACCCGCGCCTCGCCGGCCAATACGGCGATTACGTGTATGCGCAACTCAAGGCGTTCAAATCGGGCGAGCGCGGCGCGAACGCGAAGGACGCGAACGGCCAGATCATGGCGACGATCGCCGGCAACATGACCGACGCGCAGATGAAGGCAGTTGCCGACTACGCGATGGGGCTTCGCTGACCCTTACGAGCCCACCGGCGCGCACATGATGACCGCGTCGGGTCCATAGCC
>JAICLP010000277.1 GCA_025925475.1 Burkholderiales bacterium
CAGCCGGATGTCGGCATCGCAATGCTCGCGGGTCTCGCGCTCGTCATCGGCGCGATGTCGGTCTGCGGCGCATTCCGCATCCACTACGAAGCCGTCTACGCGGTCCTGCTCGCCGTCCCCGTCCTCTTCGCGCTGCCCGCGCTGCCGCGGTACGTGTCGCGCGCGTCCACGGCGCTGCGCGAGCCGGCTGTGACGTCGATGGCAGAGCGCGCGTGGCTCGCGCTGCTCGGCGTCGTGCTGGTGCTGCACCTCTTCGCGGCCGCGAAGCCGGAGGTGGGCTTCGACGCGCACACGATGCACCTGCAATTCGCGCGTCTCCTCGCCGCGACGCACGCGTGGCACTACGACGTCACGCGCTATGCCTGGGCGGCGATGCCGCTCGGTGCCGACTGGATGTTCGCCGCCGCCTACCTGCTCGGCGGCGAAGCCAGCGTGCGGCTGGTCAATGCCGCTTTCGGCATCCTCGCCGGTTACCTGCTGTATCGCCTTGCGCGGAGGGCAGCGCCTCGGCTTCCATCGCTCGTCAGCGTCACGCTGTTCGCGTCGGCCCCGCTCGCGTTCCTCGTCACCGGACTGCTGTACAGCGAGACGCTGTGGTGCGCGTTCGTGATCGGAACGTTGCTCGCGGCACTCGAATGGATGGAGACGCGATCGCAAGCGACGCTTTGCGCGCTTTGTCTTCTTGCTGCGGGCGCGCTGCAAAGCAAGGCGATCAGCCTCCTGTGGCTCGTCCCGCTTGCACTCGTGCTGATCGTGGCAAGCCGCGGGGCGGTGCTGCGGGTTCATGGCACGCGCGCGCGCACCGTGATCGCCGTCGCCGTCGTGATCGGCATCTGGCCGTATTTGAACGCGTGGTGGAGGACCGGCAACCCGGTGTTTCCATTCCTGAACGCGCTGTTCCGATCGCCGTTGTTCGAGGCGGCGCGCTCGTTCGACAACGCGGCGTATCGGCAGCCGCTCGTTCCCTGGACGCCGTACGAGCTCGTGCTCGACAGTGGCCGGTTCATCGAAGGCGCGACGGGTGCGCCGGGTTTTCACTGGTTGCTGCTGTTTCCCGTCATCGCAGTCGCGTTCGTCCTGCGCCGGCGTACGGGGATGCAGTGGCTATGCGTCGGCGTGGCCGCCGTGTTCTTCGTCGCTGTCTACCTGCAGCAGGCGTACCTGCGCTACCTGTTGCCGGCGCTGCTCGTCGTGGCGGCCGCAGGCGCCTGGGCGCTTGCCGACCTTCCCGACGGACGCGCACGCCGCATCATCGTGGGCGTCGCCGGTGCGCTGCTGATCGCCTTGAACCTGCGCTTCATGTACACGGGAAGCTGGACGAACGCCGAACTGTGTCCCGCGTGCGCTTTCGACGCCGCAGCGCGCAAGCAATACGTCGTGCACTACGCGCCGCTCAGCCTCGTCAGCGAATGGCTGAACGCGAACCTGCCGGACGCGCGCGTCGGCTTCTTCACGCTGCACGATCCGAGCCCCGCTGGCTACACCGGCTATTCGCGCAGCGTGCATTGGCACGACACCGCCGTTTCGCAGGCGTTCGCGCATGCGCGCAATGCCGACGACATCCTCGCGATCGCCCGTGCCTGGGGGCTCACGCATGTCGTCGTCCATGCGGTGCCGGCCGCGTACGAGCGCGCGGTCGCCGAATTTCGCGACCGCTACACGCAACCGGTCTGGCGGTTCGACAATTACCTCGTTGCCGCGATCGTGCCGGCGCCGCCAGCGTCCGGCGACTCGGCAGCCACCGTATCGGCTCGCTGACGCGTCGTCGGCGTGTCGGGCAGACGACGAAAAATCGTCAACGAAATGTCCGAAGGCAGTCGCTGCAGGACGGGTGCCGCGAGCGACACGGCGAGCCACGTGACCGCACACGAAATCCACGACGCCTGCGAATCGTAGCGAAGCCGCTGCCACAGTCCCTGACGCGCAATCGACGGCAATGCCCGCCGCTCGATTTCCTCGAACCCCGAACCGGATGCGAGGCGTGCCAGTGCATCGGGATGAAAGTAGCTGAGGTGCGGCGAAGGGAAGCCGACCTGCCACAGCCGATCATGAGGGCCGCGCCAGCCCAGGCGACGCAAACCTTCGGCGAGCCGGTAGAACGCGCCCCTGCTGCTCGGGAGGTTGATGGCAAGCAGGCCCCCGGGCGGCATCGCCTGCGCGATTGAACGAAGCGCGGCGCGCGGGTCGGGAAGATGCTCGAACACGTCGTTGAAAACGACGACGTCGAATTGCGTGTGAGCGGGCAGCACGTCGGGAAACAGGCCGTGCATCACGTCGTTACCTCGCTGCACGGCTTTCGACGCGACATCGCGATCGGGTTCCACGCCCGACGCGATGTACCCGCGACGACGCGCGGCATCCAGGAACCAGCCATGCGCGCAACCGACGTCGAGCAATCTGCCGCCGGCGGCGCCGCACGCCGCGAGGCGATCGAGCACGATTTCGAAATTGCGCGCGCGTAGCGGCGCAAGCGCCGCTTCACGCCGATCCTCGCGCAGCCGCACGCGGGCATCGCCACCGGTCGCGATCTCCGAACCGGCGCACGCGTAGGAACACACCGGGCAGTCGTAGCGAAACCGGGCAATCGGTCCGCGCAGCGCGCCACCACAGACGGGACAGCCGGCAATCATCGCGTCGGCACGGGATGCGCGACGCGTTGCAGCGGATCGCGCGGCACGCTCGCGATGTCGTAATTGAGCGCCGCGATCAACAGCTGCGCGCCGACCAGGATCGGCAGCGCCGCGAGCATCACCTGGCCCGACGTCGTCGATACGCCGGCGGCTGCCGAATGAATCCAATACGCGGCGCCGACGATGACGCCGGCAAGCATGATCAGGCTGCCGAGCACGAACTGCAACGTGCCCGCGTTGAAGTCGCGCAGGAAGTACGAGTAGAAGAGCCGTTTGCAGGTGGCGCGCGCGTACTTGAGCGGAAACGCCGCCGCGACATGGCGAATGCGCAGGCTCGAGGGCTCACCGCCATAACGGGCGGGCATCGGCACGTCGCGCACGACCGCGCGCAGCGTGTAAAGCCGAAACAGCATGTCGGACTCGAAGAAGTAACGGCGGTCGATCTTGTCGAGCGGCAGCTGCGACAGCGCTTCGCGATGCACGGCGGTGAATCCGTTCGTCGGATCCATGATGTCCCAATAGCCGCTCGCGAGCTTCGACACGAACGACAAGAGCGAATTGCCGAACAGCCGCAGGCGCGGCATCGCGCGCAGGAACTCGATCTCGTAGAAGCGATTGCCCTTGGTGTAATCGGCGCGACGCTCGACGATCGGCGCCACCAGCCGCTCGATCTCGGCCGGGTCCATCTGGCCGTCGCCGTCGAGCTTGACGACGATTTCGGCCCCGTGCGCGAGCGCCGCCCGGTAGCCGGTGATCGTCGCGCCGCCCACGCCCTGATTGACTTCGTGGCGCAGGACGCGCACGCGAGCGTCGGTGCACGCCTGTTCGATCCGCTCGCCGCTACGCTCGGGGCACGCATCGTCGACCGCATAGATTGCCGCAACCGAGCGGCCTATGCCGGCGATCACGTCGAGCACCTGCGCCGAGACACGATAGCAAGGAATGACGACCGCGATCTTCGGCATCTGGTGTTCTGCCACTAGCGCAGCGCGATCGCGATGGCGCCTATCGGCGTAGGTGCGGCGAACGGCCCGTCGCCAGACAGATGTCCCAGCACGGGAACCGCTTCAAGGCGAACCGGTGGCGCGAACGCGTCGCTCCCGCAACAACATCCACGCGGAGACGACATAGCCCGAAACGGCATAGACGACGAAGGCGGCGAACAGCACGAGCGGCGGCTGCCACGACAGGAGCGCAACGAAGACCACGACCAGGAAGATCGCGACGAACGGAACGCTCTTCTTGAGGTTGATCGTCTTGAAGCTGTAGTACTTGAGGTTGCTCACCATCGTGAGGCCGGCGAACAGCGTCACGACCCAGGCGAGCCAGCGCAACGCGTCGGGGTCGTACCCGATATCGTCGATCACCCAGACGAGCCCGGCCACGAGCGCCGCGGCGGACGGACTCGGCAGCCCCATGAAGTAACGCTTGTCGGCGACTTCGAGCAGCGTGTTGAAGCGTGCGAGGCGCAACGCGGCCCCGGCAACGTAGACGAACGCGGCGATCCAGCCCAGCTTGCCGAGATCGCGGAGCACCCATTCGTACATGACGAGCGCGGGCGCTGCGCCGAAGCTCACCATGTCCGCGAGGCTGTCGAACTCGGCGCCGAACGCGCTTTGCGTGCGCGTCATCCGAGCGACGCGACCATCGAGGCCGTCGAGCACCATCGCGACGAAGATCGCGATGGCCGCCTGGTCGAAGTTGACGTTCATCGCCTGCACGATCGCGTAGAACCCCGCGTAGAGCGCGGCGGTCGTGAACAATTTCGGCAGCAGGTAGATGCCGCGGCGGCGCACGCGATTCTTGAGCAGCCGCCGCTCGCTTTGCAGGTCGTCTTC